>JASHUC010000429.1 GCA_030040235.1 Gammaproteobacteria bacterium
TTGTAGAGCAGCGCATTGACGGCGCCGAGATCCGCTTCGATCTTGCTGAACGCGCGCGCCACCGAATCGGCCGAGCCCACGTCGCACTCATACCCGTGGGTGCCTGGAATCTCCTTCTCGAATTCGCTCAGAGTCTCACGATGTCGGGCAAGCAGCGCAACGGCGTACTCGGCCCGCGAGAAGCGCCGGGCCAGTGCCGCTCCATTGCCGGGTCCCACGCCGGCGACCACCGCAACACGCTTTTCCGTCATGACTCGCGGAGCGCTCAGGTCGCTGCGCTGATCACGATATCGGACAGGCGCTGGAAGCGCTCGACGTTGGCGTTGCTCTCCATCAGGCCTGCCGACAAGCACACGAAGGTGAGATCGCGCTCCGGATCAACCCAGTAAAGCGTCGTGCCCGCGCCGTAATTGCCGAACGTTCCGGGTGATGCGAGCGTACCGAACAGATGATGGCGGATCGCCGTCCCGCGCAGCGAGAATCCGAGTCCGATGTAGGCCGGCTCCGGTGTCCAGCCGCGGTCGCGAGCACGCGCACTTTCGAGCTCGTTCGGTTTCTCGCCCGTCCAGTTGCGGCCGGCCAGCTCGAGCATCGCCGGCGACACCAGCCGGCGGCCGTCGAGCGTTCCGCGCTGCCGCAGCATCTCGGCGAAGCGGAACATGTCGGGCACCGTCGAGGCGATCCCCACCCAGGGCATCTCTGCGTGTTCTTCCTCGAAGGCGCCGTTCGGCCCGAGATTGCTGTGGCCCCGATGCCCAATCGGGTAGTTGCCGCGAAAGTCGGGCACGACCTTGCGCGACCTCAAGTCCGCTCGCAGACCGACCGAGGTATCGTTCATTCCCAGCGGATCCAGGATCTCCTCCTGCACGATCGTGCGGTAGGACCTGCGCTTGGGATCGGTACGGCGGACCGCCTCGCCGAGCAGCACGTGATTGACCAGCGGCGAATAGGAGACTTTCTCGCAAGGCGGATCGACAGGCTTGACCACCTCGATCACCGCCGCGACCATTTCGTCGAATCGATCGATGTACATCCCGGGCTTCACTTCGAAGATGATCGGGAACCCCGCCTGATGCGAAAGCAGATGCCAGATCTCGACGCGCTCGCGCCCGTGGCCGGAGAACTCCGGAATGAGGTCGGAGATGCGCGTCGTGAGCGCGAAGTGGCCGAGCTCGATTGCACGAAACGTGAGTACGTTGGTGAACGCCTTCGTCACCGAGAAGATGCTGAACACTGAATCGCCGCGCAGCGGCTTGCGCTGCTCGGCATCTGCCGCGCCGATCGCAACGTCCAGCGCGAGCTCGCCGCCGCGGGCCACCCGAAGCACGGCTCCGTGATATAGCCCCCGCTCGATGTCGGCCTTGATCACCTCGACGACGCGCCCGAGGCGCTGCGAATCGAACCCCTGGCCCTGCATATGCCGTTCCTCCTGCGTCAGCTCGCGACCATTCTAACCTCCGCAGCTTCAGACCTCAGCCGAGGAGCGCGCGGCGGCGGTCGAGGCTCGCCTGCGGCCAGTAGCGCTTGCGATCGTAGTATTCCGGCACCGCCGGCGTGCTCTCGGGCAGCACGACCCAGGGCTGCTTCGTTGAGGTGAAGATGTGGATGTCGGGAGCCAGTCGACCCGGCTCCTCGAGAGTTCCTACCCGCACGAAGCTGATCGCATCGCCCGCCCCCGCGTAATGGCTCCAGAGCGCGACGCGGCATTGCGGGCAGCGGGCGATTCTCTGCCCCTTGCCGCTTGCGGACGGCGTCGGTACCAGTTCCGGAGCTCCGCTGAGCAGGAGAAGTCGCGAGGATTCGATGAGGGCGTTGAGTGCGAAGGAGGTCCCGGTCTCGCGCTGGCACCAGCTGCAGTGACAGCAATGAACGAACAAGGGCTCGCTCGTCATGCGGTAGCGAATGCTGCGGCAGGTGCAGCACCCATCGTGCGGGCGCGTATCCGGAGTGCTCATGGCTCGAGAACGATCTTACCCCGGGCTGCATGAGTCGTGCGAGCTGGTCAGCGTCCGCGTAGACGAGCTGCGACGGCTGTTGCGATGGCCTGAGCGCCGCGCGCATCCGGGTGCGGATCTCCCGGCAGGTGCCAGCTTGGATCGAGTTGCACCCGCACGTACGGCAAGCCGGTCACCTCAAGGATGCGCCGCCGCAGCATCTCGTCAGTCGCGCTCTCCGGACCGCGTTGCGGTACCACGATCAGCGGCTCCGCACCCCGGGCGCGCGCGAGGGCGACCAGCGCACGCAGGCTCTCGCGAGTTCGTAGAATTCCCTCCTCGACGGTAGCGCTGCTGCGGTAGGGAACGAGCCAGGACAAGAGTGCGAGAAGCCGCCACTGCTTCTCGGGAGGCTCCCAGACCAAACCCGGCGCCAGACGCGGGCGGTTGCCGAGCAGGTTGCGATCAAAGATCGAGGGCATGAACAACGTCACGACCGCGACCGGCGCACGAAAGCGCGGTAGCTCGGCGGCGAGCCGCAGATAGGACTGATCATTGCTGTAGTCGGACACGGCCAGATTGGCGCTCTGAATCCCCAGCAGTGCGCTCACACGCGCGGGTATCGTCTCTTCCCACGCGAGTCCGAATCCGAGCATGATGGATTCGCCGGTGAAGACAATCGTAGGTTTCTCGGTGTCAACCGCGGCTCGAGGGCCGGAAACGCGGTACCCCGAGGCGTCGAAGCTGTAGGACACGCGGCGCCCCGCCTCCTGCACCACGACCGAGCGCCCTGGCACGAATGTCCAACCGAGCCGCGCGTCGGCCTGGCGGCGCGGCTCCCGTCGTAAGGGATCGGC
>JASHUC010000430.1 GCA_030040235.1 Gammaproteobacteria bacterium
GGGAGCGCTTCTGGCAGGGGCGCGAGCGCGCGATCTGAGGTATCCAGTCATGTCTTTCAAGCATCTCATCGTCGAGCACCGCGGCCGGGTGAGCTGGGTGTATCTCAACCGTCCCCAGGCGCTCAATGCGATCTCCTACGAGTGCATGCGGGAGCTGCGCCGGGTGTGGATCGAGCTGCGCGATCGGGAGGAGACTCGCGTGATCGTCGTCTCGGGCAAGGGGCGCGGTTTCTGCGCGGGCGCAGACCTCACCGATGCGCCGAGCCCGAGTGAGCGTCCCGGTCCACAGGCGCCGTTCCTCGAGGAAGGCACGAAGATGGAGGAGGTGCTGCTCGCGCTGCCGAAGCCGGTGATCGCGGCGGTGAACGGCGTGTGCTGCGGCGGCGGACTCGAGCTTGCGATGATGTGCGACTTCATCGTGGCTGCCGCCTCGGCGAAGATCGGCGATGCACATGCCAATTTCGGCGCACTCCCCGGAGGCGGCGCGACGGTGCGCCTGCCGCGCATCGTGGGCGCGAGCTGGGCGCGCTACCTCATGTATACGGGGGATCTGTTCCCCGCCTCCGAGATGGCCGCGATCGGGCTCGTCAACCGGGTCGTGGAGGACGGGCAGCTCGAGATCGAGGTGCAGGCGCTCGGCGAGAAGATCGCGAGCAAGAGTCCGCTCGGCCTCAAGAGAATGAAGATGCTGATCAACGACGGGCTCGACATGCCTGCGGATCTCGCGATGAAGATGGAGAAGCTCGTCTCGGCCGAGCACATGCGCTCGAACGACGCCGCCGAGGGTGGCCGTGCGTTCAAAGAGAAGCGCAAGCCCGAATTTCGCGGCGATTAACCGGGAGTCAAACCATGGATATCCGCAACAGCGTGGCCGTCGTGACGGGCGGCGCTTCGGGTCTCGGCGAGGCGACGGCCGAACGGCTGCTCGCCGGGGGCGGCCGCGTCGGAATCTTCGACGTGAACGAGGAGCGCGGCCGGGCGCTCGCCGGCAAGCACGCCGGACGGGCGATCTTTGCGCGCGTGGATGTGACCGACGAGGCTTCCGCCCTCGCCGGGCTCGGAGCCGTGAAGTCGGCCTTCGGAGCGCTGCACATCTGCGTCAACTGCGCCGGTATTCCCGGCTTCGTGGGCCGAACCGTGAGCAAGAAGGGACCCTTTCCGCTCGCCGAGTTCGTCAAAGTGATCCAGGTGAATCTCATCGGCACGTTCAATGTGGCGCGGCTGGCGGCGGCCGAGATCCTCAAGAACGAGCCGAGCGGACCGAGCGCCGAGCGCGGAGTGATCATCAATACCGCCTCGCTCGCGGCGTACGACGGCCAGATGGGCCAGACCGCCTACTCGGCGAGCAAGGCGGGCATCGTCGGCCTGACGCTGCCGATGACGCGTGATCTCTCGCAATTCGGGGTGCGCGTATGCGCGATCGCGCCGGGCCTCTTCGAGACCCCGATGGGCGCCGGCGTTCCCCCGGAAGTGAAGACGCGGCTCGTCGAGACGCTCGAGTTTCCCAAGCGCATGGGCGCGCCCGCGGAGTTTGCGGCCCTCGCCGCCCACATCGTCGAGAACGCGTATCTCAACGGGACGGTCATTCGCATCGATGCGGGCACACGCGCGCCGCCGCGGTAAAATGGCTGCGTGAAACTCGCTAGCTTCAACGCGAAGGGGCGCGACCGGCTGGGCGCCGCGGCGGGCGAGGGCGAGCTCATCGATCTCGCCGAGGCCGCCTCTGCGGCAGGCGCCGAGCGCGAGCTGCCTGCCTCGGCCGATATGATCACCTTGATCGAGGCTGGCGAGGCGGCGCTCGGCGCCGCACGCGGTGCCATCGAGCAGGCGCTTGCGCGCCCTGCCAGCGTGCCGCGCTACCGCGCGACCGAGATCCGCTGGCATCCTCCCGTGCGCCGGCCCTCGAAGCTCGTATGCCTTGCGCTCAACAACAGCGCGAATGCGGACCGCATCCTGAGCGGACCGAAGCACCCCGCCTCCTTCATCAAGGGTGCGAACGCGTTGACCGGACATGGCGAACCTATCCTCATCAAGCGAGCCTACGGCCGGTGTCATCCGGAGCCCGAGCTCGCCGTGGTGATCGGCCGGCGCGCGAAGGAGATTCGCGCCGAGGAGGCGGAGCGCTATGTCTTCGGCTACACGATTCACAACGACATCACCTCCCCGACGATGCGCGGTCAGGATACCTTCCACTATCGCGCAATCCATCCCGCGGCGGACGATCCGGCGCGGATCGAGTACGTGGACACCTGGGTGAGCTACCCGGGCCGCTACAAGGGAAGCGATACCTTCTCGCCGCTCGGTCCGTGGCTGGTCACTCGCGAGGAGATTCCCGATCCCCATGCCCTGACCGTGACCTGCCGGCACAAGGACGAGCTCGTGACCGAGGACTCGACGGCGAACCTCTTCTACAAGATGCCGGAGGTGCTTGCGTTCCTCTCCCGGTTCATGACACTGCTGCCGGGCGATGTCGTCTCGCTCGGCACCGCGCTCAAACGCTCCGGACCCGGCACGCGCGCCGTGCAGAACATCGAGCTCGACAAGCTCGGCGGTCCCGTCTCCGTTTCCATCTCCGGGATCGGGACGCTCACGAATCCCGTGGAGATCCTGCCGTGAAGGGCTCCGAGCATCGCTTCGCACACCCCTCGCCGGGAACCTATCTGCTCACGGTCTCGCTTGCGCAGCAGGGCTACCGGCTGAGTGCGTTCTGCCGCAGCCTCATGAGTCCTGCCAACCGCGCTGCGTTCAAATCCGGCGAAGAGCGCTACATGCGCGAGTTCGGACTCGAAGCGAACGAGGCCGCGCTGGTGCGGGATCGCGACTGGCTCGGCATGGTGCGGTACGGCGTCAATCACTTCCTCGTGTTTCGCGCCGCAGGCGTCTTCGGGGTGGGGCTCGCGGGGACGGCCGCGCAGATGCGCGGGGAGACACTCGAGGAGTTCAAGCGGACTCGCCGGGTCTGGGAAGAGCGTTGATGGCGCGCGTGATCGGAGGGCTCGGCTCGCCTCACGCTCCGGCAGTCGGCGCGGCCGTTGACCGCCACGACGAGCAATCACCGTACTGGAAGCCCCTGTTCGACGGCTACCGGCCGATGCGCGCCTGGCTCGAGCGTGTCCGGCCCGATCTTGTGATTCTCTTCTCGAACGATCACTTCACGTCTTTCTTTCTCGATACGGTCCCGACCTTCGCGATCGGCGTCGCCGCCGTGCACGAGATCGCCGACGAGGGCTGGGGCAGGCGCCCGCTGCCGCCCGTCCCGGGCGACACCGAGTTCGCCTGGCACCTGTGCCGCTCGCTCGTCGATGAGGGTTTCGACCCTACCGTCTGCCATCGCCTGCCACTCGATCACGGTTGCCTTTCGCCGCTCAGCGCTTTGTTCAGCTGGACGCCGCAGTGGCCCGTGCGCGTCATTCCCATTCTGGTGAACGTGCTGCACTTCCCGATCCCGACTCCGGCGCGCTGCTTTCAACTCGGTCAAGCCGTGCGTCGCGCCGTCGCGAGCTACGAGGAGGATCAGAAGGTCGTCGTGCTCGGAACGGGAGGCCTGTCGCATCAGCTCGCCGGCGAGCGCTTCGGCTACATCAATCCCGAATGGGATGCGGAGTTTCTCGACCGGCTCGAGCGCGATCCGCAGTCGCTCGCCGAGCTGACGCACCTGGACTTCATCGAGCGCGGGGGAAGTGAAAGCGTCGAGGTGATCCTCTGGCTCGCCATGCGCGGAGCTCTGTCGCGCAAGGTGCGCTGCTCGCACCGCAACTACTATCATGCAACGCTGACCGGCTACGCGCAGGCGATCTACGAGGATACCGAGTGAAGATCAGCGCCGATCGCATCCTCACGACGCACGTCGGGAGTCTCCCCCGCTCCGAGCGCATCACCCAGCTGCTGCTCGCGAAGGAGCGCGGCGAGCCGTACGACTCGGGCGAGTTCGAGCGCGCCGCGCGCGCTGCGGTCATGGAGATCGTGGCGCATCAGGTTCAAGTCGGAATCGATGTGGTGAGCGACGGGGAGACCTCCAAGATCGGGTACGCCACCTACATCAAGGACCGGCTCTCGGGCTTCGGCGGAGAGGTGGCCGCGCGAGCGCACCTCGATCTGCGAGATCACCCGGACCTGCGTCGCAGGATGACCGCCTTCACGGGGCCGCAGACCTTTCGGCGCCTGTGCTGCACGGGACCCGTCGCGGTCAAGGACGCCCGAGCCGCCGAGCTCGACATCGCGAGCTTTCGCGCGGCGCTCGAGCGTACCCCGCCGACGGATGCCTTCATGAATGCGGCCTCGCCCGGCGTGGTGTCCTCCTTTCAGCCCAACCGGTACTACCCGACCCACGAGGCGTACGTCGAGGCGGTGGCCGAGGTGATGCGCGCGGAATACGAGGCCATCGTCGCCGCGGGCATCGTGCTGCAGCTCGACTGCCCGGATCTCGCGATGTCGCGCCATACCGGGTTCCAGGATCTGAGCGAGGAGCAATTCGTGCATCGCGCCGCACATCACGTGGAGGCGCTCAATCACGCGCTGCGGAACATTCCGGCCGGCGCGGTGCGCATGCACGTGTGCTGGGGCAATTACGAGGGACCGCACGATCACGACATCCCGCTCGAGAAGATCCTGCCGATCCTGCTCCGGGCCAAGCCGCAGACGATCTCGTTCGAGGCCTCGAACCCACGGCACGCGCACGAGTGGGCGGTCTGGCGGGCCGCCGCGCTTCCGGACGACAAGGTGCTCATTCCCGGCGTTCTCGACTCGTCCACCAATTTCGTCGAGCATCCCGAGCTCGTGGCACAGCGAATCTGCACCTTTGCCGACATCGTCGGGCGCGAGCGCGTGCTCGCCGGCACCGATTGCGGATTCGGCACGTTCGCCGGTTACGGCAAGATCGATCCCGGCGTGGCGTTCAAGAAGCTGCGCTCGCTCGTCGAGGGCGCAAGAATCGCGACCGCGCGCCTGTGGCGGTGAGCACCGGGCGGGAGCGCGTCGCCGAGATCGAGCGCACCTGCGCGCGGCTCGTGCTGCGCTCCATCCGCGCGTTCGACGAGCGTGACTGGCCGGCCTACGCGCGGCTCTTCACCGAGGACGGCGTTTTCGTTCGCGCCAACGAGCCGAGCGCGCCGCTCGTCGGCCGCGCCGCCATCGAGAGCGCGCTCTGCGCACGGCCGGCCAGTCGCCTGACCGTGCACCTCTGCACGAACATCGAAATCGACGTGCTCGATGCGCAAAGCGCAGAAGGCCGCTGTTACCTGTTGCTCTACAGCGGGGACGCCTCGGATCCGGAGGCGAAGGCCGCGCGGCCCGCGGATTCCACTCAGCGTATCGGCGAATATCGCGATCGGCTGGTGCGAACCGCCGAGGGCTGGAAAATCGCGCGGCGGGTCGGAAAGCTCATTTTCGAGGCGCGCGGCCCCTAGTCACCGCTGATCGCTCGAATGAGATGAGGCTCGAGGCCCCATCGCGCCAGCAGCTCCCCGCTCGGCCGCCCTTCCTTGGGCGCATGCCCCGTGACCGTCGCTGAAAAGCGCGGCGCCGCAGCGGGCGTCGGTCGCTGCCCCACGAAAAGACCGCGGGCGCGGTTGTGCGGGTGTGCCGGGGCTTCGGCCATGGAAAGCACCGGAGTGACGCAGGCGTCCGTCCCCTCGAGAAGCCGCGTCCATTCGTCACGCGTCTTGGACTTGAAGGCCGCCGCGAATTTCTCCCGCAGCACAGGCCAGCCGGACTGCTCCTGCCGCGGGGGTAGCGTGCGCTCATCGAGGCCCAGCGCATCGAGCAGCGCGCGATAGAACTGCGGTTCCATCGCACAGACGACGACGTACTTGCCGTCCGCCGTCTCGTAGGTGCTGCCGAACGGACAGCCGCCGTCGAGCAGATTGGACCCGCGCTCGTCGGTCCACAACCCATGGTTGCGCAGCGTATAGACCATGCCCATGAGCGAGGCCGCTCCATCGAGCATAGCCGCATCGACCACCTGGCCCTGACCTCCGCCGCGCACGTGCAGCAGGGCGGCGAGGACTCCCATCGCGAGGTACAGCGCGCCGCCACCGAAATCGGCGACGAGATTGAGTGGCACGCAAGGGGGTTGTCCCCGGTATCCGATCGCATGCAGCGCTCCGGTGAGTGCGAGGTAGTTGGGATCGTGCCCCGGAGCCTGCGCGAGCGGACCGCTCTGTCCCCAGCCCGTCATGCGTCCGATCACCAGGCGCGGATTCGCCGCGAGGCACACGGCAGGCGCAAGTCCCAGACGCTCGAGGACGCCGGGCCGAAAACCCTCGATCAGCGCATCGGCGTGCTGCAGGATCTTCAGAAGCTGCTCGCGGCCGCCGCTCGCCTTCAGATCGAGCACGAGACGACTCCGGCCGCGCCACACGGGGTCCTCGGTCTGCGGCACGGGAAACGCCGCCGGCCCCTGGACGGGTGGGGCAATGCGCAGAACCTCCGCCCCCATGTCGGCGAAGAGCATGGCGCAGAACGGCGCCGGGCCGAGCGCGGCGAGCTCGACGATGCGCACTCCGTGCAGGGGTCCACCTGTGCGCTGCGGGTAGGTCGCATCGGTCGGCCCAGTCATGGCGGTTCTCCTCGCGCGCTCACTTGAGGCGGCGCGGTTCTTCTAGTAGCGTTTGTCTTGGTTCGCGGTCAAGTCGGCAATTCGGCAGAGGATGGTGAGTGGCGCGCAAGAAGAGCCGCAGGAGCTTGACTGTCCGCGACCGGATCGCGCTCGAGGATCTGCTCGCACGCTACGCGTGGGCGCTCGATACCGGTGACGTCGATGCCTTCGTCGACTGCTTCACCCCCGATGCGGTGGTGATCGAGGAGGTCTTCGAGGATCCCGACCGCTGGGAAGGGCACGAAAGCATTCGCCGGCTCGCCGAGCACTACGGATCGGTTCCGGATTTTCCCGGTCGCCAGCACCACGTGAGTCAGATCCTGATGGAAGGGGATGCGAGGCGCTGTGCGATCCGCTCCTTCGTCTTCGTCACCGAGTGCCGGGGCGAGCCGCCCTACCTCACGCGCTTTGCGGGCTATTACGAGGACCGCGCCGTGAAGAGCAATGGCGCGTGGCGGTTCCAGGAACGAATCATCCGCTTGTGGGACGGGCCGGTGCTCGCCCGGTTTCCGGGACGCGACGGGACCCGCACGCCTCGCAAGCGCCCTCCGCAGCTCATCGTCAGGCGCACCGGAGATTGACATGGCAAGATCGGCTCGAGTTCGCGTATCGCGCCGCGCCGCGGAAGATGCCGTGCGCACCTTGCTGCGCTGGGCCGGCGACGACCCGGAACGCGAGGGCCTGCTCGATACCCCGAAACGCGTCGTCGACGCCTATCGGGACTGGTTCTCGGGCTACGCCGTCGATCCCCGCGAGTACATGCAGCGTACCTTCGAGGAGGTGCAGGGCTACGACGAGCTCGTGGTGCTGCGCGATATCTCGTTCGAGTCTCACTGCGAGCACCACATGGCGCCCATCATCGGTCGGGTGCACGTGGGCTATCTCCCGTCCAACAAGGTGGTGGGGATCAGCAAGCTGGCCCGTGTGGTCGAGGGCTATGCCCGGCGCTTCCAGGTGCAGGAAAAGCTCACCGCCCAGATCGCCGGCTGCATCGATGAGGTCTTGAAGCCGCGCGGAGTCGGGGTCGTCGTGGATGCCGTGCACCAGTGCATGACCACCCGCGGCGTTCACAAGCGTGGCGTGTCCATGGTCACGAGCCGGATGGTGGGCCTCTTCCGCAGCGACGCGCGCACGCGTGCGGAGTTTCTGCAGTTCATCGACATCCGCGGCGCGGAGCTCTGATCCCGCCCGGGGTACAGGTCCGTCGCTCAATCTAAAAAGGATAATTCAGGCCGGTGAAGATGGCGAAGCCTTCGTTGCCGTAGCCCACGTCGAGGTAGCCGACGACGAACGGTAGCGCGAGTCCGCGCAGCCCAACGCCTGCATCCTTGTGCAGCTCCGAGAGGGGATCGTCGCCCATCACATCAAAGACTCGGCCCATGTCCACAAACGGGGTGACCTCGACACCGACCTGGGTCGAGAAGGCGTTGAGGGTCGCAATGCGGTAGCGGTATTCGACGGACATGGAGGAGGAATTGCGATCGACGAAGCGGGCCGTGCCGAAGCCTCTGAGCGGCTGATCGCCCCCGATGACTGATTCGTCGCCCCCGATGCTGCTCAAAGCCCAGAACGGAATGGCATGCGTGCGGTTGTTTCCCGGCATGTACCGCAACGCGAAATGCACGGCGAGCACGCCCGGGCCGACCGACCAGAAATTGCGGCCGTCGATCCCGGTCTCGCTGTACAGAGTCGTGTTGAGAAAACCCTCGGCACTCGCCGCACCGGCATAGGCCACCCACTCGGCACCTCGCGTGGGCGCGGTCACGTTGTCGCGGGTGTCGTACGTGATGGACAGGCGATTGAGGATCTCCTGGCGCTCCGCGCGAATGACGGTGGTCGGAAAGAGCTCCTGGATCGAGGGGATGCCGCTGATACGCCCGGGCGAGATATCGACCGTTCGGGGGCGGAAGGTATAGCCGATCTGCCACGCGTGGGTCACGTTGAGGCCGACGATCGTCTGGATGTACTTCTGCTGATCCGTGTAGTTGGTCTGGCGCGAGAGCTTGGTGTTGTTGCCGAGCCCGTAGAAGTGTGGGCTGCCGCTGCGATCGTAGATCACGCTCAAATCGAACGACCACAGGTCCTGGCGCAGGATGCCGGCGGCATACTCCCCGTCGAACTCGCTCTCCACGCGCTGCTTGGCCCCGCCCTCGATCGACCATTGTGTGTTCTCGGAAGGAAACGAGTACACGCGTCCCCGGGCGCCGTAGCCGAAGTACTGGTTGTAGAGCACATCCGGGGCGATGATCTGGCTGATCTCGTTGCGGTCGTTGTTCACGAGGAAGGTCGGGATGAGGCCCACGGTCGTTCCGCTGTAGGGATCCTCGTCGAGCTCGGGGACCGGAATGAATGGAGCAGTCGCCGGATTGAGCCAGCGCGCGATACCGGTAGGCTTCTGCTCCGGGGGAGTCGGTGGTTTCGGCGGTCCCGATTGAGGCCCGCTCAGCTGCGGGCTTGCCGGCTGGGCGGGCTGCGCTTGTGCAGGCTGGGACTGGAGGAGCTGCGGCTGTGCGTCCTGCGCAGCGGCCGGGAAGCAGGCCGCCCAGGCCGCAGCCGCGAGTACTGCGACTGCAATCCATCCGGAATGTGCGTGAGATTGGACGACCGCCGCCGATGCCGGCACGAACATTTTCGAAACGAGAGCTCCACGTGCCGCACGAGTCCCACGGCAAAGCGCGATGATACCCGAATGCCCGGGCCGCGCTCTCGATCACCTCTCGGCGCTGCGCCGGATGGGCCATAATCGCCGGCCGAGTGCGCGGCGCACGACCGGGGGAACGTCATGGGAGTTCAATCCGATAGCGATGTGAAGGCGGAGCTCGAACGGCTCGCGGCGCGCGTGCGCCATCTGGAGGATGTGCTTGCGATCGAGAAGCTCCAAGCCAAGTATGCACATTACCTGTTCACGCAGCGCTACAGCAGAATCGTCGACGAGTGCTTCGCGCGCGACGCCGAGGACGTGACGCTCGAGTTCTCCGACAGCGGCCTCTACCGGGGTCACGCGAAGATTCGCGCCGTGTACCGGGACTTCGAGAACGCGAAGGCGAGGATTCCGGGGTTTTTCATCCTGCACATGGCGGTCAATGCCTACATCGAGGTCGCGCACGACGGACGCTCGGCGCGCAGCCACTGGCTTTCCCCGGGAGCGGTCGGCAGCGGCTCCTCCGCGGGATGGGTGTGGGGGCCGTACTACATCGATTATGTGAAGGAGCGCGGGGCGTGGCGCATCCTTCACACCAATCTCGCCCCGCTGTTCCGCAACCGCTACGAAGTGAGCTGGGCCGAGGCCAAGGACCACGGTACGGTGCGCAACGCGCTCACCGTTGCCCCCGATGCCGGCTCGACGGTGTATCGCCCCTACAACGAAGTCAAAGGTGAGCCCGACCTGTTCCGCAACTATCCGGATCTGCCGCCGCCCTACTGAGTCGCCGCGCATCGGTCACG
>JASHUC010000431.1 GCA_030040235.1 Gammaproteobacteria bacterium
GACGGCGATGTCGACTTGCCGGCGCTCGGGGCCGCGGTCGGACCGGCGACGGCGGGCATCATGCTGACGAATCCCTCGACACTCGGAGTGTTCGAGCGGCGCATCCTGGAGGTCGCCGGGATCGTGCACGCCGCGGGTGGCTTGCTCTACTACGATGGGGCGAATCTCAACGCCATCCTCGGCAAAGTGCGCCCCGCCGAGATGGGCTTCGATGTGATTCACATGAACCTGCACAAGACCTTCTCCACCCCGCACGGGGGCGGCGGTCCGGGGGCCGGGGCCGTGGGTGTGGGCAAGCGCTTGGAGCCCTTCCTGCCGGTCCCGATCGTCGCCAAGGAGGGCGACCGCTATCGCTGGCTCGCCGAGCGCGAGCGGCCGCAATCGATCGGCCGGCTCTCGGGCTTCATGGGCAACGCGGGCGTGCTGCTGCGCGCGTACATCTATATGCGCATCCTCGGGCGCGAGGGCATGCGCCAGGTCGCCGAGCATGCCACGCTCAATGCGAACTACCTGCTCGCAAGGCTCGCCGCCGCGGGCTTCGAGCCTGCCTATCCCGCGCGCCGCGCGAGTCACGAGCTGATCGTGACCCTCAAGTCCATGGCGCGCGAGCTCGAGGTCACCGCGATGGATTTCGCCAAGCGGCTGCTCGATCACGGCTTTCACGCCCCGACCACGTATTTCCCGCTGCTCGTTCCGGAGTGCCTGCTGATCGAGCCGACGGAGACCGAGTCCAAGCAGACGCTCGATGCATTCGTCGATGCGATGGTCGCCATCGCCTCCGAGGCGCACAGCGATCCCGAGCGCGTGCGCAGCGCACCGCACACGACGGTCGTGCGGCGTCTGGACGATGTGCGTGCAGCGAAGCAGCTCGATCTCACCTGGAAGCCGAGCTCGCGATCGTGACCGAGATGTCACCGGCCGTGAGTCTGCGCCGCGTTAAGCTCACCGGCTTACGGCGTATCGTGCTCGCCTTCGGGGCGAGCTGGCGCGGGATATCGGGCGCGGTGCGCAGCGAAGACGCCTTTCGCCAGGAACTCGCGCTGGCGGTCCTCGTCATACCCCTAGGATTGTGGCTGGGCCGTACCGGAGTGGAGCGCGCCCTGCTCGTCGCTCCCGTCATCAACTTGCTCATCGTGGAGCTCATCAACACGGCGATCGAAGCGGTGGTCGACCGGATCGGGCTAGAGCCCCACCCACTCTCGGGGCTCGCAAAGGACTTGGGCTCGGCCGCGGTTTTCATGTCGTTCGTCCTGCTCGGAGCGCTCTGGCTGATCGTGCTTCTGGGACACTGAGGTCTCATGCTGAGAGTCACACGACTTACCGCTGTTGCGATCACGCTGGTGGCCGTCGCCTTTGCCGTCGAGTGCGCAGGCGCACAGGCGCCGCAGGCCACCGCGCCCGGCGCTCAGGCCCATCAGACGCAGGAGCTCGTGCAGCAGGCCGCAGCCCTCGAGGGCAACCCGGACTGGGCCGAGACGCTCAAGCGGATCGCCTCGAGCGTGGTCGCCATCGATGTGGACTCGACCCGAGCCTTCGACACGGAGTGGAACTCGACCGCCGAGGCCACCGGTTTCGTCGTCGATGCGCAGCGCGGCCTCATTCTCACCAATCGCCACGTCGTGACGCCCGGTCCGGTCACGGCCGAGGCGACCTTCCTCAATCGTGAAGAGGTGCAGCTGTATCCGGTGTACCGCGACCCGGTGCACGACTTCGGCTTCTACCGCTACGACCCGAAGAAACTCCAGTTCATCCATCCCAAGGCGCTGACGCTCTACCCCGAAGGGGCGCAGGTCGGACGCGAGATTCGCGTGGTGGGCAACAACGCGGGTGAGCAGCTGTCGATTCTCGCCGGGACGCTCGCGCGCCTCGACCGCGAGGCTCCCGAGTACGGCATTGCTCACTACAACGACTTCAACACCTTCTATCTGCAGGCCGCTTCGGGCACCTCCGGCGGCTCTTCGGGCTCACCCGTCATCGACATCCGCGGCCGCGTCGTGGCGCTCAACGCCGGCGGGGCAACCGGGGCCGCCTCGAGCTTCTACCTGCCGCTCGGGCGCGTGCGCCGCG
This sequence comes from Gammaproteobacteria bacterium, assembly GCA_030040235.1. The sequence continues at coordinate 2,068 of JASHUC010000431.1, forward strand.
CGCTGCGACTGATCCAGGAAGGCATGCCGGTCACCCGCGGCACGCTTCAAACGGCATTCGTCTACACCCCGTACGACGAGCTCGAGCGGCTCGGACTCACGACGGAGACCGAATCGACCGTGCGCAAGGCCTTCCCGGGTCTCACGGGCATGCTCGTCGTGAGCGATGTGCTGCCGGGTTCGCCCTCGAGCGGGGTGCTCCAGCCGGGTGACATCCTGGTGCGGCTCAACGGCAAGCTCGTCACCCAGTTCGAGCCCCTCGAGGACGTGCTCGACTCATCGGTGGGCAGTCAGGTGCGCGTCGAGCTCGAGCGCGGCGGACAGAGCATCTCGGCGACCGTACCGGTCACCGACCTCAACAGCATCACGCCCGACTCCTACCTCGAGTTCGGCGATGCCGTCGTCAACACCCTCTCCTACGAGCAGGCGCGCGACTTCAACGTGCCGGTGCGAGGCGCCTACGTCGCGAACCCCGGCTACGTGTTCGGCGAGGCGCAAGTGCCGCGCGGGGCGGTGATCACCGCCGTAGACTCCAAGCCGGTCGCGAACGTGGAGCAGATGGAGAAGGTCGTCGCGAA
>JASHUC010000432.1 GCA_030040235.1 Gammaproteobacteria bacterium
GCCGGATCTCGCCGTGCACACGATCGGGGCCCCGCCGACCGGGCTCGGCCTCATCACGCGTCTGGATCCCGAATCGCGCACCCTCGGTGCGCAGCTCCCGGCCCTCATCGCCGAAGGCCTCGCGACAGAGTTCGCAACGATCGCTCACCGCAAGGCCGAGGCTCTCAATCTGTTCCCGAACGAGTGGCCGAGGCTCAAGGCGCTGCTGCGGGAAGCGGGCGGCAGCTGATGGCTCGGCCGTATCTACTGTTCGTGCGCGCCGGCACCGACTCCCTGCATCGCCGGCTGATTGCCGAGGACCGCGCGCGCAACTGGGATTGCTGCGTGAGCTGGTATGCTCCTCCTCGGGAGGAGCAGATCGCCGAATACTATTGCGACGGCGGCGACAACAAGCTCGAGGGCTTCCTCGAGTTCTGGAGCCGCCGTCCGCAGCCCTGGCCGTATCGCTACGTGTGGATCATGGACGACGACGTGTACTTGCGGCCCGGGGACGTCTCGCGCTTCTTCGAGTTCTGCGAGCGTTACTCCACCTACGTCTCGCAGCCCGCGCTGCGCTGGTTCACGCACACGACACTCAATTGCCTCGTCCACAATCCCGCCTGCGTACTGCGCCGGGTGAGCTTCGTCGAAGTGATGGCCCCGTGCTTCTCGACGCCGGCGCTCGAGCGGCTGATCCACACCTTCGGCTGGACCAAGAGCACTTGGGGTACCGACTGGGCGTGGGGATGCCTGCTGCAAGGTGAGCAACCGCTCTACGTGGTCGATGCGATCGTGATGGAGCATACGCGCACGGGCGATGGACGCCCGGGGGCTTTCTATCGCAAGCTCTCCGCGATGGGCATCGACCCGGCCGAGGAGCTGAGCCGCGTGCGGCGCATGTTTCCCAATTTCATCGGCGCCCGCACGCTCAGTGACGGGCATGTCTTCCGCCCCGGAGTCCCGCGCAGCCTCGCGCCCCTCCTCTGGCGAGTGTTCGAGAGGCTGAAGGTGATCGTGCGCATTCGCAAGCAGCTGCTGCGTCAGTGGCGGCAACGCCGCGCGCGCCTCGAGGACCTCGTGCACGGGGCGCGCTAGCGGCCTCGCATGCTCACCCGCACCCCTGTCCTCTCCCGCCGCCGCACCGGCGTGCTGCTGCACCTCACTTCCCTCGACGCCGCGCTCGGGCGCGGCGGGCGCGCGTTCCTCGACTGGCTCGCCGATGCGGGGTTCTCGGTCTGGCAGTTCCTGCCCGCCGGGCCGACCAATGCCGACGGCTCACCGTATCGCGCGCGGTCGGACTCCGCGGGCAATCCTGCGCTCATCGATCGCGGCGAGCCGGCCCCCCTCGGCACGGGCGAGCACACCGCGTTTCTCCACGCCGCGCGCGGCTGGCTCGACGACTATGCGTGCTTCGAGGTCCTCGCACGCCTGCACGAGGGCGTGCCGTGGTGGAGCTGGCCGAGCGAGCACCGCGATCGCGACCCGCAAGCGCTTGCCGAGCTCGAGGGCAGCCACGCCGCGCAGATCGAGGAGATCAAGAGCGCCCAGTTCACCTTCGCGTGGCAGTGGCGCCGGCTGCGCGAGTACGCTCGTGCGCGCGGCATCTACCTCTTCGGCGACCTGCCGTTTTACGTCGCGCCCGATTCGGCGGAAACCTGGACCCACCGCCGTCAGTTCCAGCTCGATGAGCGCGGTGCGCCGCGGGCCCTCGCCGGGGTGCCGCCCGATTACTTCTCGCCTCTCGGGCAGCTGTGGGGCAACCCGCTCTACGATTGGGAGGTGATGCGCGAGGATGGCTTTGCGTTCTGGCGCACGCGCTTCGAGCGCCAGCTCGAGCGGGTGGACCTGCTGCGCATCGACCACTTCCGCGCCCTCGCCGCCCACTGGGCGGTCCCCGCCGGTGCGCCGGACGCACGCAGCGGCGCCTGGAAGCGCACGCCGGGATGGGAATTATTGAGAGCGCTTCGCGAGGAGCTCGGCGAGCTGCCGCTCGTTGCCGAGGATCTCGGGGTCATCACCCCTGACGTGGTGGACTTGCGGCGCGGCTTCGCCCTGCCCGGCATGCGCGTGCTGCAGTTCGGCTTCGACGGGGCGAACGACAACCCGCATCTGCCGCATATGCACGAGCCCGACGCCCTGGTCTACACCGGCACGCACGACAACGACACGACGCGCGGCTGGTTTGAAAGCCTCGACCCCGCAACGGCCCGGCACGCCGAGTGTTACCTGCGCCTTCCCTCCCAGGCCGCGCCCGAGGAGCGGGTCGATGCGCTGGTGCGTGCCGCCCTCGGCTCGGTGTGCCTGCTCGGCGTCGTGCCGATGCAGGATCTGCTCGGGCTCGGCTCCGCGGCCCGGTTCAATACGCCGGCGACGAGCCACGGGAACTGGAGCTGGAAGCTGCCCGCCGGGGCGCTCACCGCCGAGCGTGCCGCTCGCTTCCGCGAGCTCAACCGAATCTACGGTCGCGCGTGAGGCGGGCCGGGCTCCAGAGCGCGCTGATCGCCGTCGGGGCCGCGCTCCTCGCGGCCGGCTGCTCGCTCTTCGTGCCGAAGTTCGAGAGCCCGCGGCTGTCGATCGTGGGTATGGAGCTCGGGAAGAGCAACTTCCTCACGCAGCACCTCACCGTGCGGCTGCGGGTGGAGAATCCGAACGATCGCGCGCTGCCCGTGAAGGGCCTTTCGTACCGCCTGATGATTGCGGGCGAGGATGCCGCCGAGGGTGTCTCGCGTGCGAGCTTCACGGTGCCACCGAACGGTGCGGCGCAGTTCGACATGGACGTGACAGCGAATCTTGCCGGCACGCTCCTGCGGCTGCTGCTCGGCAACGGCGCGCACTCGCGGGAGGTGCCCTATCACCTCACCGGGCGCGTGGAGCTTTCCCGCGGAATGCTCCGCTCGATTCCTTTCGACAAGCATGGGTCGTTCGCGCTGAGGTAAAGGGAGCCGCCAGATGCTTTCGGGGAGCGTAAAAAACAGGGACGTTTTTTTTCGCAACCCCACAGGGACGTGCTTGTGGGCGGTCCCCGAAAGCGTCTGGCGGCTCCCTATATCACTGATCGTACGAGACGCTCGTAGAGATCTACGTAAAGAGCTCCCTGGCGAGCCCACGAGAAATCCTGCGCCATGCCGTTGCGCGCCATGCGCGTCCAGTGCGCGGGCTGCGCGTAGAGGTCGAGCGCCACCTCGAGCGCTCGCGCGAGCGCCGCGCCGCTGGGCTCCTTGAAAAGGATGCCCGTCCCGGTACCGCTCGCCGGATCGTAGCGTTGAACGGAGTCGGCAAGTCCACCCGTCTCGCGCACCACAGGCACGGTCCCGTAACGCAGGCTGTACATCTGATTGAGTCCGCAGGGCTCGTAGCGCGAAGGCATGATGAAGAGGTCGCTCCCCCCCTCGATCCAGTGCGCGAGCTCCTCGTCGTAGGCGGCGCGAAAGGTGATCCGGCCCGGGTAGGCATGCTCGAGCGCGGCGAGCGCACGGGCGAAATACTCCTCGCCGCTGCCGAGCGCGGCACAGACGAGCTCCCCGCTCGCGAGCAGTCGGGGCAGCGCCTCGATGATGAGATCGATCCCCTTCTGCGCCACGAGGCGGCTCACGACGCCCGCGAGCGCGGTGCGCGGTCCGCAGTTCAGGCCCAGCCGCGCGGCGAGCTGCGCTTTGAGCTTCGATTTCCCCCCGAGTGCGCTCGCATCATAGTGAACCGGCAGGTACCGGTCGGTGCGCGGATCCCATTCGCTGTAGTCCACCCCGTTCAGAATGCCGATCGCTCCGCCCCGCGCCCGCAGCGCCTGCTCGAGCCCCATGCCGTACTCGGGCGTGCCGATCTCCTTTGCATAGGTCGGGCTCACCGTCGTCACGGCATCGGCATACAGGATCCCGTGCTTGAGTGCGTTGATCCGGCCGCTCCGCAGATCATCCTGGTGCAGCAGGTGATTGCTCCAGCCAAGCTGCAGGTCGCCCACCGCGGCGGCGCCGAACACGCCCTGGTAGCCGATGTTGTGGATGGTGAGCACCGAGCGGGTGGGCTCGAGCAACCGGTCCCAGCTGTAGAGCGTCTTCAGGTAAAGCGGACCGAAGGCGGTGTGCCAGTCATGACAGTGCAGGACATGAGGGCTGAAGCGCATGCGCTGACAGCACTCGATCGCCGCCCGGGTGAGTGCGAGGAAGCGTACATGCTCATCGGCGTCGTTCGTATACAGGCTCGGGCGCCCATAGAGCGCCGGGCAGTCGATGAGGTAGACGGAGCCGTGCGACCGCGGCAGGCGCACGCGTGAGACGGAGTAGCGAAACCGGTGCGGTCCCACCTCGAGCGGCAGATCCGTAAGGCCCTCGACGGCCGAGCTCGGGAAGGCCTTCGGGTCGATGCTCGAATAGCGCGGCAGGAACCCGCGCACGTCGTGTCCCTCGCTCGTGAGATAGCCGAGGAGCGCGCCGGTTGCATCGGCGAGGCCGCCGGTCTTGGCGAGCGGTGCGATCTCCGAGGCGACGAAGGCGATCCGCAGAAGCATGCGAGCGAGGAGCGAAAGGCGCGCAGTCTACCGCGGAGGTCCACCCGATTTCCGGGGAGCTGGGTAGAATTTTGCGACGCTCCGAGCCTGCCGTGATGCGCCGGATCTGGATCACAGTCACGCTCTTCGTACTGTTCGCCGTATCGGTCCTCATCGGTCTGATCGTTGCGAACGGACCCGCCTGCCTTCATTTTCTTCAAGCGCAGCGCTAGCGGCATGCTGCATTGCAGCATCCACGCGCGCGGTCACGGCATTGTCAACTCCGCCCGGAAACAAATAACTATCGGAAAATAAAGGAAAAATGCGGGTAGAACGGGAGCGAAACCCCCTCTCGGGTTAGAATGAAAGCCGTTCCCGGCCTCCCCGCAGCATCGTCGCGGGTCCTCAGCGCCGGCCGCAGAAGCATCATGTCAGCGTCGCCCTACAAGCAGCTCGAGCAGGAATTCAAGCGTCTGCACGCCTTCCGGGGCGCGCTGTCGCTCCTGCGTTGGGATGCCGCCGTGATGATGCCTCGCGGCAGCGCGGACGTTCGCGGCGAGCAGCTCGCGGCGCTCGAGACCGAATACCACGCGCTGCTCACCTCGCCGCGCATCACGCGGCTGCTCGATCGCGCGCAGGCCAATGCGCCGGGTCTCACCGACTGGCAGATCGCGAACCTTCGCGAGATGCGCCGCCAGCGTGACCACGCCATTGCAACCCCGGTTTCGCTCATCTCGCGGCTCGCCCGCGCCACCTCGCGCGCCGAGGTCCGATGGCTCGAGGCGCGTCACCAGGGCCGTTTCGAGCTCTTCGCGCCGCATCTCGAGGAGGTGGTGAACCTCGTCCGGGACAAGGCGGCGCTGCTCGGCCAGGCGCTCAACCTCGCCCCCTACGACGCACTCGTCGATGAGTTCAGCCCGGGCATCACGACCGCCGACATCGAAGCGGTGTTCAAGGCGCTCTCGCGCGGGCTTCCCGCGCTCATCCGCGAGGTGATCGGACTGCAGGACGGACATCCGCCGCAGCCGCTCAGCGGCAAGTTCGCGCCGGCCAAGCAGCGGGCGCTCGCCGTAGAGATCATGAAGGCCGTCGGCTTTCCCTTCGATCGTGGCCGCCTGGACGAGAGCGAGCATCCGTTCACCGAGGGTGTACCCGGCGATATCCGCGTGACCACGCGCTTCGACAACGCGGACCTGTTCTCGGGGCTGCTGGGCGCGTTGCACGAGACGGGCCATGCGATGTACGACCTCGGCTTGCCGCAGGAGTGGCGCGATCAGCCGGTCGGCCGCGACCGAGGCATGGCCCTCGAGGAGAGTCAGTCGCTGCTGCTCGAGATGCTCGTGTGCCGCAGCCGTGCCTTCGTCACCTATCTGCACCCGCTCCTGATCAAGCACTTCACCGTCGCCGGTCCCGAATGGGAGCCGGAGAACCTCTACGCGCACTTGACGCGGGTGCGGCGCAGCCTCATAAGGGTCGATGCGGACGAGCTCACGTATCCGCTGCATATCCTGCTGCGTTACGAGCTCGAGAAGAAGCTGCTCAACGGCGAGCTTGCCGTGCGCGATCTGCCCGACGCCTGGAACAGCGGCATGGAGCAGCGGCTCGGCATCCGCCCAGGCAACGATTCGGAGGGGTGCCTGCAGGACATCCACTGGGCCGTCGGCTCCTTCGGCTACTTTCCCTCCTATGCGCTCGGGGCGGTGATGGCGGTCCAGCTCTACGACACCCTGCGCGCAGAGCTCCCGGCCCTCGATGCCGAGATCGCGCGAGGGGAGTTCTCGAGCCTGTTCGGCTGGCT
>JASHUC010000433.1 GCA_030040235.1 Gammaproteobacteria bacterium
CAGTCAGAAGGACTGGACCTCGTGGGAGCGGATCTCGCGCTTGGCGGGGGCTTACCTGCCCGCGCCTCGCATCCTTCATCCCTGGCCCAGCACCCGCTTTGCCGTCAAGCACCCTAGGTGGGAGCCCGGTGCGCGAATCGCGCCCGCCGGGATCTGTGCGGGGGGCGCCCGGTAACGGGCGTCCCTACCGCGATACGTTAAACTCGTGAGTCGAAATTGAGCAGCGAGTCTCCCTCCGCCGCCGCACCGTCCGCCGCCGCACCCTCCGTGTCCTCCTCCGCCGCGCATCGTGCCGAGAGGCTCAATACCCGAGCCGCGGGCACAGTCGGGCTCTACGTCCTCTGCAGCCGCATTCTCGGCGTGGTGCGCGAGCAGGTGTTCGCGGCGCTGTTCGGTGGCGGCGCCCTCATGGACGCCTTCACCATGGCGTTCCGCATACCGAACCTGCTCCGGGATCTCTTCGCCGAGGGCGCACTGTCGACCGCCTTCATCACGACCTTCAGCAAGGTCACGGCTCTCGAGGGCGATCAGGCCGCCTGGAGGCTTGCCAACAAGATCGCCACGCTCGCGATTGTCGCCTTGAGCGGGATCACGATCGCCGGAGTGCTCGGGGCGCCGTGGATCGTGGCAGTGCTCGCACACGGGTTCGTGGGCGCGAAGGCCGCGATCACGGTGCATCTCACACGCGTCATGTTTCCCTTCATCCTGCTCGTCTCGCTCGCCGCGCTCGCGATGGGACTGCTGAACGCCCGCAACGTGTTCGGTGTGCCGGCGATGGCCTCGAGCTTCTTCAATCTCGGGTCGATCATCGGCGGGGTTTTGCTCGGGTGGTGGCTCGATCCGGCGTTCGGTGCGCGCGCGCTGCTCGGACTCGCGATCGGCACGCTCATCGGCGGTGGGCTGCAGCTTCTCGTGCAGCTGCCGGCGGTGCGCCGCACGGGCTACACGTTCCGTCCGGACTTCATCTGGCGCGATGAGGGCGTCAAGACGGTCCTGCGCCTCATGGGCCCCTCGGTGATCGCCGCCAGCACCACACAGGTGAACGTGCTGGTCAACTCCATCTTCGCCTCGGAGCTCAAGAACGGCTCGGTGTACTGGCTCACGATTGCATTTCGCCTGATGCAGCTTCCGCTCGGCATCTTCGGTGTCGCACTCGGCACGGTCGCCTTGCCGCTGCTGGCGAGAATGGCGGCGACCGGCAACACGACGGCCTTCCGCAGCGAGCTGGCGCGCGGCATGCGCCTCGCCTTCGTGATGACCATCCCGGCGAGCGTCGGTCTCATCCTGCTCGCCGACCCGATCATCTCGGTGCTGTACCAGCACGGCAAGTTCAACGCGTACGAGACGGCCCAGGCGGCCGGGGCGCTGCGCTTTTATGCACTGGGCCTGTGCGGCTATGCCGCGCTCAAGGTGCTCGTCAACGCCTTCTATGCAATCGACCGGCGCAAGACGCCGATGGTCGTGGGCTTCGTTGCGGTGGGGGTCAACCTGCTTCTCAACTGGGTCTTTACCATCCGACTCGGTTGGGGCCACCGGGGGCTTGCGTTCTCGACCGCATGTGTTGCAACGACGAACTTCCTCATCCTGTACGTCCTCATGCGGCGTCATCTCGGCCGGCTCGAGTCACGTACGATGGCAAGCCTGCTCGCGAAGCTCGCGGCGGCATCGGCCGTGCTTGCGGTGGTGTGCTGGGCAGGGGCGCACTTTCTCCTGCCCCATTGGGCCACGGAGCACCTCTGGCCGAAGCTCGGCACGCTCATGGGCATCATCGTCGTGGGCGCGGCCGCGTTCTTCTTGTGCGCACTGGCCGTCGGAATCGAGGAGCTGAAGGACATCAGCGCCGCACTCAAACGCCGGTTGAGCCGCGCGATGGCGGCCTGAACGGGGCCGTCAGGGCTTCAGGCGATAGCCCGTGCGGAAGATCCACTCGATGAGAGCGACGCACAGGGCGAGAAACGCGAGCGTCATCGCAACGCTGATGCCGGGATTCACATCCGCTACGCCGTAGAAAGCCCAGCGGAATCCGCTGACGAGGTAGACGACGGGGTCGAAGAGCGCGACCGTTTTCCAGATACCGGGGAGCATGCCGACCGAGTAGAAGCTGCCGCCGAGAAAGGTGAGGGGCGTCACGATGAGTAGCGGCACCATGGAGAGCTTCTCCCACCCGTCCGCCCAGATCCCGACGATGAAGCCGAAGCAGCTGAAGGTGACCGAGGTGAGGACCAGCAATGCGGCCATGAGGAGCGGGTGGCCGACCGAGAACGCGACGAAGAGGCGCGCCGTGGCGAGGATGATGGTCCCGAGGATCACGGACTTCGTGGCGGCGGCGCCCACGTAGCCGAGCACGATCTCCCGAGCCGAGATCGGCGCGGAGAGCACCTCGTAGATCGTGCCCGAGAACCTCGGCATGTAGATCCCGAAGGAGGCGTTGGAGACGCTCTCGGACATGACCGACAGCATGATGAGGCCCGGCACGATGAAGGCTCCATAGGAGAGGCCCTCGACCGCTCTCATGCGTGCGCCGATCGCCGCCCCGAACACGGCGAAGTAGAGCGCCGTGGAGATGACCGGGGCGGCGATGCTCTGGAGGAGCGTTCGCCAGGTGCGCGCGAGCTCGAAGAAATAGATCGCCCGGATCGCGTGGCGGTTCAAGGATGGGACCTCACGAGCGTGACGAAGATGTCCTCGAGCGAGGTCTCGCTGGTCTGCAGATCCTTGAAGTCGATGCCGTGATCGGCGAGCCGGCGCAACAGGCCCGCGATCCCCGTGTGCTGCGCCCTGGCATCGAACGTGTAGAGGAGCTCGCGGCCGTCCTCGGAGAGGGCGAGCGGAAATCCCGTGAGCTCCGTTGGCAGCGTGGTGAGCGGGGTTTGCAGGTGCAGCACCAGGCGCCGGCTGCCGAGCTTCTGCATGAGGGTGGCTTTCTCTTCCACTACGATGAGCTCGCCCCCGCTGATCACCCCGATGCGATCCGCCATCTCCTCCGCCTCCTCGATGTAGTGCGTCGTGAGGATGATGGTGACGCCGCTTTCCCGCAGCGCGCGCACCATCTCCCACATCGCGCGCCGCAGCTCGACGTCCACCCCGGCGGTCGGCTCATCGAGAAACAGGATGCGCGGCTCGTGCGCAAGCGCTTTGGCGATGAGGACGCGGCGTTTCATGCCGCCCGAGAGGGTCATGACCTTCGCGTCGCGCTTGTCCCAGAGCGCGAGCTCGCGCAGCACCTTCTCGATGTGCCCGCGATCCGGCGCCTTGCCGAAAAGCCCGCGGCTGAAGGAGACGGTGTCCCACACGGTCTCGAACATGTCGGTCGCCAGCTCCTGCGGGACCAGACCGATCGCCGCGCGCGCGGCGCGAAAGTCGCGAACGACGTCGTGACCGTCGGCGAGGACCGTACCGCCGGTCGGCTTGACGAGTCCGCAGACGATGTTGATGAGGGTCGTCTTGCCGGCGCCGTTCGGGCCGAGCAGCGCGAAGATCTCGCCCCGGCGGATCTCGAGATCGATCCCCTTCAGAGCGCGAAAACCGGACGCATAGGTCTTCGTGAGTCCGGCCACGGAAATGATCGGACGTTCCGGCACGATCTTAGGGAGGCTTTCCGAACGGGTCGGCGGAGTATAGCGGGCCCGGAACGGCCGGCCTACTCGCCGCGGCTTCGCGCGAAGATCAGTGTCCCGGGGATCAGGATCCCGGGGCGGCGTCCAGGAAGGCCGCGTCGATCGGGACCCCGTAGCCGACCGCCAGGCGATTGGTCTCGTTCGCCAGTCCGACGACCGCCAGCAGCTCGGCGTGCTGGGCGGGCGTCATGCCCTTGGCGCGCGCGCCGGCGGTGTGCGAGGCGATGCAGTACGGGCAGTTGTTGGTAACACTGACGGCCACATAGACGAGCTCCTTCGTGAGCGGATCGAGGGCGCCCGCGGCCATCACCTGTTTCACGTTCGCCCACAGCCGCCGCAGCGTCGGCGGGTCGTGGGCGAGGGCCTTCCAGAAGTTGTTGACCCAGTCCGTCTTGCGCGCGCGCATGATGTCGTCGTACACGGCGCGCACCTCGGGCGATGCCGCTTCGTACTCGATCAGCGTCGTCATCGTCGACTCTCCACGCTCAGGGCTTTGCCGCGGCCGCGGTGGTCCACCCGCCGCCGAGATCGGTCACCAGGCTCACGGCTGCGGTCTGCTCGGAGACTTCGATCTGCGCAAGGGAGAGCCGCGCGCTCAGGGCGCTCGCCTGAGCGACCACCACGGTGGTGAAGTCCACGGTGCCGGCCTTGTACTCATTGAGCGTCAGCCGCTCGTTCTCGTCGGCCGCGGTGGAATCCTGCTTGAGAATGTCGTATTGCTGCTTGTCCCAGTCGATCGAGGCAAGATCGTTCTCGACGTTCTGAAAGGCCGTGAGAATCGTTTGAAAGTAGGTCGCCACTTGCTGGTGGTACGTGGCACGGGCCTCGGCGACCTTGGCTTGCGTACCGCCGAAATTGAAGATGGTGTCGGAGGCGGAGAGCATGGCATCGCGCGAGGCGTTGACCGCCTTGAACAGCGTCCCGAGGCTGGTGGACAGAAAGCCGTAGGTGCCGGTGAGCGTCAGCTGCGGAAAGTAGGCGGCCTCCTGGATACCGATGTTCGCGTTGGCGGCGACCACGTTGTACTCCGCGGCCACCACGTCGGGGCGGCGCTGCAGGAGCGCGGAGGGTACGCTCGTCGGAATCACCGGGATGGTGGTGTTCCATTGGGCTCGGGGGGCGATCCGAAAATCGCTCGCCGGCTTGCCGACGAGCGCCGCGATGGAATCCTCGAGCTGGACGCGCGCGAGACGTGAGGCGGCTTCCTGCTGCTGCGCCGAGAAGACCGAGGTCTCCGCCTCGAGCACATCCGTCTTGGCCACCGTTCCGATCTTGTAGCGGTTCTGCGTGATCTGGAGCGTGCGCTGGTATGCCGTGACGGTGTCGGCGAGGAGCTGGATCTCGGCATCCTCCCCGCGCAGCTCCAGGTACGCCGCCGCCAGCTCGTTCTGCGCGGACAGGCGGGCGTAGGCCAAGTCGGCGAGATCGGCATGCTTGGTGGCCTCGGCCTGCTCGAGCGTGCGCCGCAGCTGTCCCCAGACATCGAGCTCCCAGGTCGCGGTGCCGCTCAGCTGATAGCTCGACTGCGTGCCCGATCCGGAGCCCGCGCCCGGCACGGTGGTGCCGAAACTCGAAACGGTGGAGGCGCCGGCGCCGCTTTTCAGCTTCTCCGCGCTGGCGTTCGCGCTGATCGAGGGCCAGAAGCTCGACCGTGCGTACTGCACGGCCGCCACGGTCTCCTCGTACGCGGCCACGGCCTCGGCGAGATTCTGGTTCGAGACATCCACCTGCTCGACGAGCTGATCGAGCATCGGGTCCTGGAACAGCGTCCACCAGCGATCCGTGGGCGTCGCGGTGGAGGCCGTCGGGAGCGCATTCTTGAAGTGCTGCGGCATTTGCATCGGCGGTCGCTTGTAGTTGGGTCCGACCGCGCAGCTGCAGAGCGCAGCCGCCGTGAGTACCACTCCGATGGTCTGAGCAGATCTCGGCATCCGTTTCACTTTCAGATGGCCTCCGGCTGGGCGCCGTCCGCCTCGCGGGTCAGGTAGCGTTCGTTGACTCGTGGGCGGCGCAGCTTGTCGAGATAGAGATAGACCACGGGGGTCGTGAAGAGGGTGAGCAGCTGGCTCACGAGCAGGCCGGCGACGATCGAGACGCCGAGCGGCTGGCGCAGCTCCGCACCCTCGCCGAACCCGATCGCGAGCGGCAGGGCCCCGAGCGCGGCGGCGAACGTCGTCATCAGAATGGGACGGAAGCGCAGCATGCAGGCCTCGTGAATGGCGTCGCGGGCGGAGAGGCCGCGCGCGCGCTCGCCATCGAGCGCAAAGTCGATGATGAGGATCGCGTTCTTCTTGACGATGCCGATCAGGAGGATGAGCCCGATGAGGGCGATGATTGAGAACTCCATGCGGAACACGAGGAGCGCAAGCACCGCGCCGGCCGTGGCGGAGGGCAGCGTGGAGAGGACCGTCAGCGGATGCACGTAGCTTTCGTAGAGGATCCCGAGCACGATGTAGATGGTGAACAGCGCCGCGAGAATCAGCACGGGCTCATCGCCCACCGAGGTCTGGAAGGTTCTGGCCGTACCCTGGAAGCTCCCGTGGACGCTCGTCGGCATGTGGATCGCGTTCTCCGCATCGGCAAAGGCGGCCCCCGCATCGCTCAGGGCATAACCGGGGGCGAGGTTGAATGCGATGGTGGTGGCGAGCGAGGTGTTCTGGTGGTTCACGGAAACCGGCGCCGAGGATGTCCTGAACCTGGCGATGGCGGCGAGCGGAACCATCGTGTCGGCCGAGGTACTGATCGCGTTGCCGGTCGAGGCGTTTCGTACCTCGATGAGGGGCGCGGCGGGTGGTGTGCCGCACGTGCTGCCGTTGAGAGTCGGCGGCGCCTCGGTCACGTAGCTCGTGACATTGCCGAGACTCGTGGTCATGGTCGTCGGCGCCTTGGTGCTTTCGGTCGTCGCAGCCGTGGTGCTCGTGCCGTAGGCGTTGCTGCTCGGGACGCTG
>JASHUC010000434.1 GCA_030040235.1 Gammaproteobacteria bacterium
CCCCGGGCGAACCGCTCGAGCGGCCGCGCGATTCTGCGGTGGCGTTCCTCGAGCGCCTGCCGCGTGCGGGTGGTCGCCGATTCGTAGCGGTGAGTCCCATGCCCCGGAGCGACGGTGGGCTGGAGCTCGTCACCTCCGATGGAGAGCTCGCCGCGAGTTTGCAGCGGGCGGCGCACGAGCTCGATGCCGAATTCAGCGTGCGCATGCACGGGGAGCTCGACGAGGCGCGACTCGCGAGCGTGCGCGAGGGCCGGCTCGACCGGGACTCACGGCTCGAAGTGATCGAATGCGCGGCGCGCGGGGGAGAGGGCTCGAATCGCTGGTACTCGGTTCGGGTGCGCGGCGCGAGCGGCAAGGAAGTGCGGCGTCTGTTCGAGCAGACGGGCGCGCTCGTCAGCCGGGTTCTGCGTACCCGGCTCGGTGCGATCGCGCTCGACCGCAGCCTGGCGCGCGGACAGTTCCGCAAACTCACCGCGCGGGAGCTCGATCAGCTCATCGGCGGCGCGGGGTGGCCGGCGCGCCGCACCGCTACTGCGCATCGAAGCTCTGGCCGGTGATGCCCCGGCTGGCCGGTCCGAGCAGCGCCAGATAGGGACCGGTCAGCGACTGCGGAAGCGGCAGCGTTGCGGGATCCTCGGCCGGGTATGCCTGCGCGCGCATGTGGGTGCGCGCACGTCCCGGATTGAGCGCGTTCACCCGGATGCGGGTGATGTCGGAGAGCTCCGCGGAAAGCACCTGCGTCAAACCCTCGATGCCGAATTTCGCGACCGCGTAGGCGCCCCAGTAGGCCTTGCCCCGGCGCCCGACGCCGCTCGAGGTAAACAGGACCGAGGCATCCGGGGAGGCCTTGAGTGCGGGAATGAGCACCTGGGTGAGCGCGAACGCCGCGGTGAGATTGACGTGCAGCACACGGCACCAGGTCGGCACATCGTAATGCTCGATGGGCGAGAGCACGCCGAGAACCGCGGCGTTGTGCACGAGGCCGTCGAGCCGCCCGAAGCGCTGCTGCACCGCAGCCGCGAGCCGATCGTAGTCACTCGCGAGGGCCCGCTCCAGATCGAGCACCGCCATCGTCGAGTGGCCGGGACGCTCGGCCTCGATCTCGTTCTGCACGGGTTGCAGCCCGCGCTCGCGGCGCCCGATCAGGATGACCTGGGCACCGTGCCGCGCGCACTCGAGCGCCACGGCGCGGCCGATTCCCCGGCTCGCCCCGGTCACGGCAATGACCCGCCCCGCGAGTTCCTCGGGGCCGGCGCTGTGCGCGCGTGGATCGAACGACGTCATGCCTCGCGCGCATCCGCCGGATCGCTTGCGATCGGGCTCGTCCTGTGCGCGAGCGGCGCTATCGGGTCGAGTGGCTCGAGCGGCTCATCGGCGGTCACTCCGAGCTCGGGGAAGCGCCGTGCCTGAGGCAGGACCTGGCGCTCGAGCGAGCCGACCGCCCCGTTGTAGGCGTCGACCGCCGCACCGAGCCGTTGACCCAGACGCCCGAGATGACTCGCGAAGCTCGCGAGCCGGCGGTACAGCTGCTCGCCGAGCTGGCGAATCGTCGCGGCGTTCTGGGCCGCGACCGACTGGCGCCAGCCGTAGGCGACTGCCTTGAGGAGCGCCATCAGCGTGGAGGGCGTTGCGATGATGATGTTCTGCCTGAGTGCGTTCTCGAGCAGCTCGGGACGCTCGGCGAGCGCCGCCGCGAGGAACTGGTCGCCGGGCAGGAACAGGACTGCGAAATCGGGGCTGGACTCGAACTGCGTCCAGTAGCTCTTGCCGGCAAGCTCCCGCACGCGCGTCTCGACTTGCTGAGCATGACGCTTGAGAGCGGCCTGGCGCGACTCCTCGCTCTGCGCCTCGAGTGCCTCGAGGTAGGCATCGAGCGGCGTCTTCGCATCGACCACGAGATCGCGCGACTCGGGCATGTGCACGACCAGATCGGGACGCAGCGTAGATTCGCCCGCAAGCACACGCAGCTGCTCGCTGAAGTCGCAGTGCTCGGTCATGCCGGCGAGCTCGACCACGCGGCGCAGCGTGAGCTCACCCCAGCGGCCGCGCACCTCGGGGCGACGCAGCGCCGTCACGAGGTTGCGCGTCTCGCGTGCGAGCTGCGCCTGTCCGCTCGCGAGCGTCTCGATCTGTGAGCGCAGCTGGCCGAGCGACTCGCGCCGCTCGCGCTCGAGCGCCTGGGCTTGGGCCTCGGTGCGCTCGAGAGCCGCTTTCAAGGGCTCGATCAGCTGCGCGACGGCGAGCTCACGTTCTTTGAGCGCGAGTTCGGCCTGGCTTGCGCTCTGCGCAGCGAGCCGCGCCCGGGCGCCTTCGAGCTCGACGGCGAGCGCCTGGATGCGCCGTGCGGCGCGCAGCTGCGCGGCAAGCATCCCGAGTACCACCCCGAGTGCGAGCGCGCATCCTGCGAGCAGGGCGGCGACTCCTGAGCTCATGCCGTCAACGCATCCATGTCACGCACCTGCGTTGCCGGTGAAGCCGGTTTCGTGCAACCACTGATAGATCTCGAGCGGCGAGCCCACCCAGGCATCGGCGGGCCACGCGCGCGGGGACTCCTGCGGCCCAATGTAACCGAAGCAGGCCACGATCGCCCGCATGCCGGCCGCGCGCGCGGCGAGCACATCGCGCTCGGCATCTCCCACGTAGACGCTTGCGGCGGGGCTTACCCCGAGCTCAAGGGCGGCGTGCAGCAGCGGGCGCGGGTGCGGCTTGCGCTCGGGAAGCGTGTCGCCGCTCACGATCACACCGGCGCGCCCGCGCAGCCCGAGCTGCTCGAGCAGCGGCTCGGTGAGGAAGGCCGGCTTGTTCGTGACGACGCCCCAGGGGAGTCCTTCCCGCTCGAGTCGCGCGAGCAGCTCGAGCATGCCGTCGAAGGGGACCGTGTGCACGGCGAGCGCCGTGCGATAGATCTCGAGCAGCCGCTCGCGCAGCGCGAGGAATCGAGCCTCGCCGGCATCCGGAAAGGCAATGCGCACGAGCGCCGTCGATCCGTGGGAGACGAAATTGCGGATGCGCTCGAATGGCAAGGGTGCGAGAGCTTGCTCAGCGCGCAGCTGGTTGAGAGCCGCGGCGAGGTCGTGGGCGGTGTCGAGCAGCGTGCCGTCGAGGTCGAACAGCACGGCCCGGCGCTTGGCCGGTTGCTGGCTCATGCGCGGCTCGCTCCGGGGTCCGATTGCGGCGCGCTCACGAACTGCACGAGGTAATTGACCGAGGGGTCGCGCGTCAGCGTGCACCGGCCCGAGAGCGGATCGAAGGCGAGCCCGGCGATCTCGGCGAGCGAGAGTCCTGCGGCGCGCCCCCAGCGGGTGAGCTCCGAGGGGCGGATCAGGCGCTCGTACTCGTGGGTGCCGCGCGGCAGGAGTCCGAGCACGTACTCCGCCGCGAGGATCGCCGCGACGAACGCCTTGAGGTTGCGATGAATGGTCGAGACGAACAGCTGCCCACCGGGCCGGAGGAGCCCGGCGAGGTTCGCGATCATCCCTTGGGGATCCGGCACGTGCTCGAGCAGCTCCATGCAAGTGACGATATCGAACGAGTGTGGTGCGGCGGCGGCGAGCGCCTCTGCACTCGTGAGGCGGTAGTCGATCTGGAGCCCGCCGGCGGCGGCGTGCGCGCGAGCGATATCGATCATGCTCGGCGCCAGGTCGGTCGCGGTCACCACGGCGCCGGCGCGGGCGAGCGTCTCGGCGAGCAGCCCGCCGCCGCAGCCCACATCGAGCGTGCGGGTGTGAGCCAGGCTCGCGCGCTCGGCGATGAACTGCGCGCGCACGGGGTTGAGCAGATGCAGCGGGCGAAACTCCCCGTGCGGGTCCCAGAAGCGCCGCGCGAGCCCTTCGAATTTTTCGAGCTCGGCGCTGTCCGCGTTGGATGCAGGTCCCGGATGCGGGTGCGAGCCCTCCGGGGGCTTATTCGGCGCTCTGCCCATCATGCTTCGCGCGCTTGCGCGCCCGCTCTGG
>JASHUC010000435.1 GCA_030040235.1 Gammaproteobacteria bacterium
CAGCACGAAAGCGGGCTCGGTTCCGGCCTCGTCCTCGGCGATGTACTCGGCGAAGCCCTCGTTGAGCAGCGCGGCCTGGGATTCGGTCTGACGCGTGGAGGAGAAGAGGATGCGCCCGTCGGGCAGGAAGTGCGGTGCCACGTCGTTCACGTCGGGCAGGCCCGCATCCGGGTCGGTGGCCGGGTTGATGACCTGGCTCAGCGTATTGGTCGCGATGACGTACTGCCAGATGCGCCAGTAGGGCGGCATGTCCTGCTGCTGGTTCTTCGCGAGGGGGCCGCGCATCGCGAAGAGCACCGTCGTGCCGTCGTACGAGACGCTCAGGTCCTTGATGTCGTAGTTCGCGGCCTTGGTCGTTCCGGTGCCGGTGACCGATGCCGTGATGTTCGTCTCGATACCCGTCGGCGAGGCGGTCGAGCGCATGAATACGTCGGCCGAGGGCAGCGCGGTGCGCATGAGGCGCAGGTCGTCCTGCGTGGTCGGGACGGAATAGCGCCTGATATAGAAGATGGGAAAGTCGGCCTGGGGTGGGTCGGCCGACTGACCGCCGGCCGTCTGCACCGAGCCGGTTCCGCTGCTGCATGCGGCGAGCAGCAAGGCGAATACGCATGCCGGCGCGATCCAGCAGCGCCGCACGGCGAGAAGCCCGTCCCATCTGTCACGTTGCACCGCCATATCCGACCACTCCCACCCATGCAACCGCCCGGCAGCCCAGCGGTCCACGGCCACGGCATGCAAGGGTATCTAACGTAATATGCGTTTGTTGAGCGCCTGGCGGCGGTTCTGTCGATCCCGTCACGCGCCGCAGTCCCGTAGTGCGCTTCGCGTCATGCTCGCAAGGGCCAAGCGCTCGGCACGATGGCCGCACCCGTTCTCGGGTCTCAAATAGTCGTTTGGAAGCGCGCTCGCCGTGACCAGGCTCGCAGTTGGGCCGGCGATGCGCCTTGCGGGACGTGCCGGGCTTTGAATGTCTGCAACTGGCGACGTCGGCTGACTGAGACAAGCGGACGGCAGATTTGCGTCGGTATAGTGGCTCCCGTATAGCGGCGCGTTCGCTGGGAGGGAACGACGGCCATGAGCACGAATGACACGAATGCTTCGATCCGTTCGCGGATATCGCGCGGCCTTTGCGCGGCGAGCGCATCGCCATCGCGAGAGCGGAGCTTGCAGCTCGTTGAGCGCCGTGCGCTCGGCGTCGCCTGCGCCGTCGCGGCCGTGATGCTCTCGAGCGCGACGCTCGCAGGACCCAACGAGCAGGCAATGCAGCTCTACAACCGCATTGCCGGCGTGCCGCCCTCGGCGAGCGAGCTGCAGCAGATGGCGACGGACATCACGCAGAGCCAGCCGATGGCCGCCGCGGCCGTGGCGACCAACTCGCCGAGCTTCTACAACACGGTGCTCAAGAACTGGGCGATGCCGTGGACCAACCGCGACCAGACGGCCTTCGCGGCGCTCAACGACTACGTCGCGACCGTGATCGGCATGGTGCGCGACGACATCCCGTTCAACACGGCGCTCTCGGCCGACATTCTCTACACGAGCAATGCGCCCGGACTGCCGGCCGCATCCAACGCGAACAACAATCACTACGCGACCGCCGAGGCGAACAACGTCGATCTGCAGGCGACGCTCGTGCAGACGACCCAGTCGGGCACCTATGGCATTCCGACGGCGGCGACCGCGGGGCTCATCACGACCCGCGCCTCGGCCTCGGAGTTCTTCATCAATGGCACGAACCGCGCCATGTTCCGCTTCACGCTCATCGCGCATCTGTGCAACGATCTGCCGCAGGTATCGGATATCACCCGTCCGCCCGATCGCATCCGCCAGGACGTGAGCCGCTCGCCGGGCGGCGACAGCCTCGTGTTCCTCAATACCTGCATCGGCTGCCACAGCGGCATGGACCCGATGGCCCAGGCCTTCGCCTATTACAACTTCAACGGCACCGTGGGGCCGACGGCGGGCACCAACACGGGCGTGCTCGAGTACACCCCGGGACAGGTGCAGCCGAAGTACCACATCAATGCGACCAACTTTCCGCAGGGCTATTACACGACCAATGACGACTGGTCGAATTACTGGCGGCAGGGACCGAACATGATCCTCGGTTGGAGCTCGAGCCTCCCGGGGAGCGGGGAGGGCGCCAAGTCACTCGGCGAGGAGCTCGAGAGCAGCACCGCCTTTGCGGCCTGCAAGGTCCAGCAGGTGTTCCAGGCGGTCTGCTACCGCGCGCCGGAGAACTCGGCGGATCTCACCGAGGTTGCACAGATGCAGAGCGACTTTCAGTCGGGCGGCTACAACCTGAAGCAGATGTTCCAGGAGGCGGGCGTCTATTGCATGGGCAATTAGACGCGACCGTAACTCACGCCCGCTGACCGCTCGAGGTGAACAGGGAGACTCTCATGAACGGGTTACCGCTCATCCACCGCACCAAGCGACTGTTGCAGCTCGCAACGGCGGCCGCACTCGCCGTGACGCTCGCAGCCTGCGGCGCAGGAGCGCCGACCACGGCCAATCCTCAGACCACCGGGGCCAGCGTGCAGAGCTACACCGGACCGGCGCCGGAAGATGCGGACGTGCAATCGTTCATGACCAATCTCTGGTCGAACATCAACTCGACGAACCGCTGCGGCGCCTGCCACAGCCAGACGGGCGGCCAGTCGCCCGAGTTCGCGCGCACCGACAACGTGAACCTCGCCTACGAGGCGGCCAACACGGTCGTGAATCTCTCGCAGCCGAGCCAGTCGCTCATGGTCCAGAAGGTCTCCGGCGGGCACAACTGCTGGCTCGCCTCGCCGCAGGCCTGCGGCGCGACGCTCACCGTCTGGATTCAGAACTGGGCGGGCGCGACCGCAACCGGCAGTGAGCAGATCCAGCTCGTTGCGCCGCCCGAGATCACCGTCGGCTCGAGCAAGAGCTTCCCCACGAGCCCCACGCTCTATCAGAGCACCGTCTATCCGATCGTCACCACCTGGTGCGTGCGCTGCCACTCGAGCGCCGCCGTGTCGCCGCAGCAGCCCTACTTCGCGGACCCGGACATCAGCATCGCCTATGCCGCCGCGCAGCCGAAGATCGTGCTCGCGGATGCGAACCCCGCGAATTCCAATCCGCCCGTGCCGTGTACGATCACGGGGGACGGAAACTCGGCGACGACGACCTGCCAGTCGCGTTTCGTGCAGCGCCTGATCCAGGACCATCACAACTGCTGGAGCGATTGCGCGCAGAACGGCCAGACGATGCTGAACGCGATCGTCTCGATGGCGAATCAGATTCCGCTCACCCCGGTCGATCCCTCGCTCGTCGTATCCAAGGCGCTCACGCTCTACGACGGCACGGTCGCCTCGGGGCAGAATCGCTACACCGATGCGCAGATCGCGCTCTACATGTTCCAGACCGGGACGGGCAACATCGCCTACGACACGAGCGGCGTGGAGCCCGAGCTCGACCTCACCCTCGACGGCAACGTGAGCTGGGTGCAGGGCTGGGGCATCAACATCGGCGCGGGCGGCAAGGCGCAGGCCTCGACGACCGCGAGCTCCAAGCTCTACAACATGATCACCTCGACGGGCGAGTTCTCGATCGAGGCCTGGATCAATCCCAACAATCAGTCGCAGCAGAACGCCTACATCGTCAGCTACTCGGGCGGGCCGACCGCGCGCAACATGACCCTCGCGCAGAACGCCTTCCAGTACGAGGGTCTGGTGCGCTCGAGCGTGACCGATACGAACGGCATGCCGCCGCTCGCGACCAACCCGAACAACGAGCTGGCGCAGGCGGCCCTGCAGCACGTCGTGCTCACCTACGACCCGGTCAACGGACGCAAGCTGTACGTGAACGGCGTGTACACCGGAGACGTCGATCCCAGCGGCGGCGGCACGCTCGCCAACTGGGACAACACCTTCGCGCTCGTGCTCGGCAGCGAGACCTCGGGCAGCAACGGCTGGCAGGGCATCGTTCAGATGCTCGCCATCCACAATCGCGCGCTCACTCCCGCGCAGGTGCTGCAGAACTTCAACGCCGGCGTCGGCGAGCAGTACTACCTGCTGTTCGACGTGTCGAGCCTCACGAACACGCCGCAGAGCTACATCATGATGCTCGCGAGCCTGGAAGATAACTATTCGTATCTGCTCACGAACCCGACCTTCATCAGCCTGGATCCTTCGGTGAGCCCGAGCAACATCCCGGTCCAGAGCATTCGCATCGGCATCAACGGCCAGGAGGTCCCGGTCGGGCAGACCTACATCCCGCTCTCGACGACGGTCACCGCGTCCGGCTACAGCAGCAAGACCGGAGAGCAGCTCTCGAGCGTGGGTGCGGTCGTGCCGATCGAGAACGGCCCGGCATACGACCAGTTCTTCCTGACCTTCGCGCAGATCGGATCGCACACCCATACGTACACGAATCCGACGTTCACGCCGCCGACGCCGAGCCCAGGGCCGACCGA
>JASHUC010000436.1 GCA_030040235.1 Gammaproteobacteria bacterium
AGGTTCTGCGAAGAGCCCTGCGACCCCGTCGAGGTATCGGCCTGCGTCGTCGTATCGGCCTGCGTCGTCGTATCGGCCTGGGTCGCCGTATCGGCCTCCGCCGGGGCATCAGCTGCGCGGGAGATGCCAGCCCCAAGGAAAATAGCGACCGCCAGCGCGATCGGACCCTGAAGCGCGGCGGACGCTGCACGAGAGCGGGCCTGTCTGGAACGCGTGCGCGCTTGATTCATCTAGATGTCCCCCGAGCACTGGCGCGCAGACTTCCACGGGCACGGCGGGGGCCCAAGGGAGATTTTCCCGACGCCGCCGCAAATCCACTGTGCGGCCAAGGGATGTGCTCGCTGAGTTCCGGGGCGGAGAGGTGTTTCTGGAGGCGGGGGTACTCGGCTCTAGGCGACACCCTGCCGCTGAGCGAGCAGTACGAGCTCGACATCGCTCGAGAGGTGCAGTTTCTGTTTGATCAGGGTGTGATAGTTGGCCACCGTCTTGGCGCTCAGATTCAACAGCTGCGCGATTTCCGGCACCGCCTGGCCGCTCGCGAGCAACCGGAAGATCTCGAATTCGCGTGTGCTCAGGAGACTCAGCGGGTTGTCCTGCCCCGAGAGCTTGAGGATGGCGATCGACTTGGCGATATCGGGGCTCAGGGCGAGCTTCCCGGCCACCACCTCCGAGACGGCTGCCGCGAGGGTTTCCGGCGGATTGCTCTTCGTGACGTAGCCGCGCGCACCCAGTTGAATGGCGCGCTCCGCGAGGGAGGCGTCCTCGTGCATGGTGAAGACGAGGAGGCGGGCTCCCGGCCGGCGGCTGAGGATTCGCCGAATACCGTCGAGGCCGCTCACGCCAGGCATGGACACGTCCATCACGATCACATCCGGCTCGTGCTCGATGAAGAGAGCGTAAGCACGGTCGGCGTCGGCGGCCTCGGCGACCACTTGAAAGTCGGGATGCTGCTCGAGCAGCCGTCGAAATCCGGCCCGCACGATCGCGTGATCGTCCACGAGCATGATCCGGACGGGGGCTCCGCTCACGCTGTTTCCTCGACCTGCGCAGGCAGCGGAACTTCGACCGATATGCGGGCCCCCCGCCCGGGTTGGCTCTCTATGCTGTAGGTTCCCCCGAGGGCGACCACCCTCTCGCGGATGCCGGTCAGTCCCAGACCGCGCGCGGTGGTGGGGGAGGCAAAACCGATACCGTCGTCGGCCACCGTGACGCGGATTCTCGACGCGTTGTCCGGCACGCGAGGAGCACGCGCCGCCGTACACGGAGCCTCGCTGAGTTGCGCCACCTCGATCAGGGTGTGGCGGGCTTCGGCGTGGCGGGTGATATTCGTCAGACACTCCTGGACGACCCGGTAAACCGCCACACCGATCTCGCCCTCGAGCTGCGACAGATCACCCGTGGTCCGCAACGAGCAGCTGACGAGCGGGTTGCGCTCCTGGAACGATGCGACCAGGTCCCGCAGCGCCGGTGTCAAACCGAGGCCCGTCAGGGCGGGTGGCCGCAGTCTCTGGAGCATGCTGCGGACGATCTCCTTCATGTGGCCCGTCACCTCGACGATGGCTTGCGCGCTCTCGCGGACCGCCTCACCACCGCGGTTACGGATGGCGACCGCATCGGCGTGGATCGCGCTCACGCACTGTCCGATCTCATCATGAAGGTCCCGCGCAATATGCGCCCGCTCGCTCTCCTGGGTCTCGAGCAGCCGGCGCGTCAAATGTCTGTTATCCGCGATGCTGCGCTCGAGCGTCTCGGCCATATGGTTGAAGCCCACGCCGATGCGCGCCAGCTCCGGCATGCCGAAGCGCGGGAGCCTCACCCCCAGGTTGCCGCCGCTCAATTCATCGAGCGCCTGCAGGATCTGCTCGATCGGTTGCATCGCCCGCGAGGCTGCCCACCACACCAGGCCGTTCACCAGGACGAAGAACGCCAGAAGAAGGGCGAGCAGACCCCGGGAGGTCGTCCACATCTCGTCCGTCTCGTAGCTCGGGTCCGGCGCAATGACCAATCGACCGACCGTGGTGCCGTTGAAGGCAATGGTGCGCAGCTCGCTCTGCACGCTTGGCGAGCCGACCCCGACAAGAAGAGCAAACCAATGCGGAGCGACGGAGCCGTGCTGGCCGGCGGCTTCGTTCGTGTCCAGCACCCGTCCCCGAGGGTCGTAGAACGTCACGCGGAGATGCCGGATGTCCCCAAGATCGCGCAGGTGGAACAGGTTCGCAGAGTACTCGTGGGCGCTCCAGTGCTCGCGGAGCACGGCGATCTGCGCATCGAGGAAGTGTGCGGCGAGATTGAGCGTCGAGCGAACTTCCGCCTCGGTGTCGACCCGCGCCTTCCTCACGACGTAGAGGCCTCCCGCGAGGGTCACGACGGCGAGCAGGGCGGTGATCAGAAGGCTCAGACGTAGCCTCAAGGGCATCCCGGAGCCGTGGGTAGCCGCGGGCGCCTGCCAGAGATTCGCTTGCACGTTGAGGTCGTTCATGAAAAATTCCCCCAGGCCTCTGGGAATCAGACCCGGTCGGCGCTTGTGAAATTCGTGCGGCCCGTTACGCTTGCATGTTCGGGTTGCCTACACGGGAAGCATCGATGCCGATCCTCGAGTCCCTGTATTCTCTGGGTGGTCCACGCTCCATTCTGGTTGCCTGCCTGCTGGTGCTTTTGCCCGGGGTCGGGCGGGCGGCAGCAAGTTATCAGATCTTCGTCTCGAACGAGCGTTCCGGGACCGTGACCGTGATCGACGGGAGCAGTTTCCACGTCCTCGCGACCATCTCGGTGGGCAAGCGTCCGCGGGGTATCCACGCGAGCGCCGACGGCAAGCGGCTCTACGTTGCGCTGAGCGGCACCCCCATCGAGGGGCCTCCCCAGCTCGATTCCCACGGCAATCCCATCTTCAAGCGCGGGGACGACGATGACGACGAGAATGAGAATGCCGACAAGTCCGCCGACGGCATCGGCGTCGTGGACATCGCCACGCGCCGGTTCCTGCGGAAAATCCGGGTAGGCTCCGACCCCGAGGAGTTCGACCTGAGCCGGGACGGGACGCGGCTTTACGTATCGAACGAGGATGTCAAGACTGCGAGCGTCGTCAATATCGCAACCGGGAGAGTGGAGCACATCATCCTGGTGAGTCAGGAGCCGGAGGGGGTCACGACCAGCCCCGATGGCCGTGATTTCTACGTGACCTGCGAGACGGGCGGCGACATCTTCGTTGTCAGCACGAGGACCTACCAGCCGATCGCACACTTCAAGGTCGATCCGCGGCCCCGCAGCGTTGCCTTCCTGCCGGGCACCCACATCGCGTTCATCCCATCGGAGTCCGCGGGCGAGTTGAACGTGATCGATGATCGGCGGCCGGTCAAGGTCATCGCCTTGCCTCCCGGCTCGCGCCCGATGAAGGTCAAGGTATCGTCCGATGGCCGCTGGGTCTACACGAGCGACGGCCGCGCCGGCACGATCTCGGTATTTGATGCGCACACCTATCAGCTCCTCCACACGATCAAAGTCGGAAAGCGCCCCTGGGGCCTCGCCTTTTCGCCCGACGGACGATACCTCTTCAGCGCGAATGGGCCGTCCAATGACGTTTCGGTGGTCGATGTCAGGGCGAATAAGGAGATTGCACGGATCAAGGCGGGCGCGAGCCCCTGGGGC
>JASHUC010000437.1 GCA_030040235.1 Gammaproteobacteria bacterium
TTTCCCTCGGTCCTTGCAGCATCGACGACGATGGGAGCGGTCTTGCTGACCTTGCCGATCGACTGAGCGGTGGCGCCCGTGCCGGCCAGGGCGAGGCCACCGAATGCGATCGCAATCTGCAGCAGCTTACGGGACATAGCGTCCATGGACATCCGACTTGAGCGTCATCCGCTCTTCCCTCAGGCGAGCGATGAGCCCGCGCGCACGCAGGAGCTGTCCGTTCCAGTCGAGCACGACCGGCTCGTCGGTCGTCACGATCTCCGTATGCGTGTCGACGTCGAACTGGTGGCTCGAGATCTTGATGGGCTGCTGCGTACCGGGCGCCAGTCCCGAGATGACGACGTGGCCGGTGAGCTCGACCTCCGAGGCTTGGTCGACGACGCGGCCCTGATCCGCCCGCCCGTTCCAGAGGTTTCCCTGGTGGTCGCGAAACTGCATCTGCACCTGCTCGAGCGTGGTGATCGCCGAATCGGGCTCCTGGTGAATCCGCTCGGCATGGAGCGTGTACATCGGATGTCCGTCGGATGCGGTCTCGACGAGCACCGCGTTGCGCGCGGAATAGCCCGGGCTCGATGCCGCGGGCCCGGCCGGCGGTGCCGCGGGACCGTTCTGCTCCCGGTTGAGCACCACCCATCCGGCCAGGAGCAGGCCGATCACGATCGCCCCCATGAGCACCCTCAGGATCACGGCCCGCGTCCGCCGGCGGCGAGCAGCTGATCGCAGACCTCGCGCACCGCGCCCGATCCGCCGCACAGCGCGGTCGCAAGGCGCGCGGCTCTTTTGGCCGCGGGATGGGCGTCCGCCACCGCATACGAGAGGCCGACGGCCCGCATGAGCGGAATGTCGGGCACATCATCACCGATGCAGGCGCATTCTTCAGGACGCACGTTCAAACGGCTCGCGAGCCTTGCAAAGGCGGCGAGCTTGTCCCCGGCGCCCTGGATGATGTGACGTATCCCGAGCTCGCGGCAGCGGCGTGTGACCGCTGCCGAGCGGCGCGCCGAGATGACCGCAATCTCGATGCCGGCCGCGCGCAGCGCCTTGATGCCGTGACCGTCGCGCACGTGGAAGGACTTGAGGACCTCGCCGCGCGATCCGTAATGCAGGCGGCCGTCCGTGAGCACGCCGTCCACATCGAGAACCAGCAGCCGAACCGCGGCGCCGGCTGCGATTTTGGAGCGGGCGGCCCGCATGCCTCTACATCACGCCCGCGCGCAGCAGATCGTGCACGTTGAAGGCGCCGACGAGCTTTCCGGCTTCGACGACCGGCAGCGCGGTGATGCGATGCGTCTCCATCAGATGCACGCCGTCGGCGGCCAGCTCGCGCGGTCCGATCGTCTTGCAGGCACCGGTCATCACCTCGTGCATCACGGCGCGGTGGATGTCGAGCTGCCGGTCGAGCGCGCGTCGCAGGTCGCCATCGGTGAATACCCCGAGCACCCGATCCTCGGCGTCGACCACGATCGTCATCCCGAGCCCCTTGCGGGACATCTCCAGCAACCCCTCGCCGAGCGGGGTCTCGGGGCGCACGCGCGGCAGGTCGGCGCCCGTGCGCATGATGTCCGCAACGCGCAGCAGCAGGCGCCGGCCGAGCGCCCCGCCGGGGTGGGCGCGCGCGAAATCCTGAGCCGTGAAACCACGCGCCTCGAGAAGGCTCACCGCGAGCGCATCGCCCATGGCAAGGCTCGCCGTGGTGCTCGCCGTCGGTGCGAGATTGAGCGGGCAGGCTTCCTCGGGAACGCTCACGTCGAGGACGACGTTTGCGAGCCGTGCGAGCACCGAGCCCGGATTGCCGGTCATCGCGATCAAGGGCACGCCGAGACGTTTCAAATGCGGCACGAGCTGCAGCAGCTCCTGGCTCTCCCCGGAATTGGACAGCGCGAGCAGCACGTCCGCACGCGTGATCATGCCGAGATCGCCGTGGCCTGCATCCGCGGGGTGCAGAAAGAACGCGGGCGTGCCGGTGCTCGCGAGCGTCGCGGCGATCTTGCGCGCGACGTGGCCGGATTTTCCCATGCCGGTGACGACCACGCGCCCGGCGCAGGCGAGACAGATGCGGCACGCCGCGGCGAAGCGCTCATCGAGCCGCGCCTCGAGCGCGGTGACCGCCTGCGCCTCGATCGCGAGTGCGCGGCGCGCGGCCGCGAGCAGCGTGCGGGAGTCCAACGGGTCGGCCGGCGTCGCACTCATGCGCTAATGATATCCGCTAAACTGGCGCCCATGGATCCTGAGGAGGTCGCGGAGCTGATCCGGGCCGGACTGCCCGGAGCACAGGTGCGCGTGCAGTCGCCGGACGGCACGCATTTCGCGGCGCGCATCGTTGCGCCGCAGTTCGCCGGCAAGCGGCGGGTCGCACGCCATCAGCTCGTCTACCGCACCCTCGGGGAGCGCATGGGAGGGGAGATCCACGCCCTCTCGATCGAGGCGTTCGCGCCGGAGGAGCTCAGGGGCCGCGGCGGAGCCTCGGGTGGATAAGCTCCAAATCCAGGGCGGCATTCCCCTGGAGGGCGAGGTTCGCATCTCCGGGGCGAAGAATGCGACCCTGCCGATCCTCGCCGCGGCGCTGCTCGCGGACGATCCGCTCACCGTCGCAAACGTGCCTCATCTGCAGGATGTCACCACGACCATCGAGCTGCTCGGACGGATGGGTGTGAGCGTCACCATCGACGAGCGGCTGCGGATCGAGGTCGATGCCGCAACGTTGCGCGAGTGCTTTGCGCCTTACGATCTC
>JASHUC010000438.1 GCA_030040235.1 Gammaproteobacteria bacterium
AAGCCTCGCCGACTGGTCGGGTGGCAACGGCGGATTGGTCACGGGACGGTACGTGCGGTCGTAGCCGCGCGTCCACCAGACGCCGGCGAAATCGCGCGGATTCTTCGGCGCCGGATTCTTGTTCCACTCGATCGACTGCGCGGCGGCCCGCTTCTCGCGAGCGGCGATCTGCGCAGGGGTCGGGTGCGCACCCGGCGGCAGCTGCCGTGCGGGGACCGTCAACCATGCGCAGAGTGCACCGCTTGCCGCAAGCAGTGCGATTCGATGCCCGGCAAGGAGCGCTCTCACCTCGTCCTCCTCGTTAGCGGAGAAGCTGGGGAGGCATAAATACCACCGAAAGCCGCTCGCGTCATCGGGATTCACCGCGCCCGCCGGGGATCCGATACACTGGGCACGAGCGGCCACGAGCCGAACAGCGGGGGCAGCCATGAGGAACCGGACGAAGGCGCTGGTGATCGCCGTCATCGCTCTCCCCGTCGTCTACACGGCCGTCGCGTGGTTGATCGGAATGAGCGTGCAGGGGCAGCTCGAAAGTCGCGAACAGGACGTGCTGAGCAGTGCCCCGTATCTCGCGCTCACCCATCACGAGTACCACCGCGGGATCTTCGAGGCCACCGAGCAGTCCACGTACGGCTTCAGACTTCCCGCTCCTCTCGCCCGGGCGGCGGCCGCCGCTCCGGGCGGTGCCTCATCGTTGCAGTTGACGGTACGGAACAGGATCTATCACGGTCCGTTGCCACGTTTCCGCAGCATCGCGCTCGCTTCGATCGATACCGAGCTCGTGCCGCCGCCGCAGGTGGGACGGGCGCTGAGCGCGCTGTTCGGGAGCCAGCCGGTCGTTGCCATCCGAACGAGCATGGGGTGGCTTGGCGGAACCCACACCGAGGTCTCGAGTCCCGCCTTTCGCATGCAGCTGCCCGCAGGTGGGCTGTTGAGCTCGCAGGGGTTGCGCGCCTCGATCGAGACGACCCGCGGCCGTGCCGCCTGGGCGGTCCATCTCGCCAGTGGCGGCCTCGCCTTTCAGGGAGCCCCGGGCCGAGCCGATCTCGGCCCGATCGCCGTCGATGCCGCCATGCGGCGCGCCTTCCAGGGACTCTACGTCGGGGATTCGCAGTTGAAGCTCGATCGTGCGCAGTTTCAGGGGGCGAGCGGCGGACCGCTCGGCCTCAAAGGGCTATCGGTTCGCGGCACCTCCTCGGTGGATGGGGAGTACCTCGATACGGCAGCCGATCTGGCCGCCGAGGAGTTGCGGACCGAGAAGCTCGCGCTCTCGCATCTCGTCTACAGCCTGCGCGTGGGGCATCTGCAGGGCAGCTCCCTCGCAGCGCTCACGCAAGCGCTGCGCGGCGCACAGGCCGGCTCGGGCACGGCCTTCGGAGCCCCGCCGCCCGCCGCCATTCGCGATGCCTGGAATCGCTACGGCGTCGATCTTTTGACCCATGATCCGGTGCTCGAGATTCCGCAGTTGGGGTTTGCCATGCCCGAGGGCGAGTTCCACCTCTCGGCGACCTTGGCCGCTCACGGGATCAAGCGCGAGGATCTGACCGGACCCGCAGGGCTCATGGCCGTGGTTCCGCACCTCGATGCGGCGGTGGACGCGAGCATCGATGTGGCGCTGCTCGAGAAGCTGATGGGGCTCAGCCCTCAGGCTGCGCAGCGCTCTCAGCAGATCGAGAGCCTCGCTCAGCAGGGCTTCCTCAAACGTGACGGCTCCAAGTGGCGGGCGCAGATCGCCTACCGCGCAGGCAAGCTCACCGTGAATGGCCAGCGGTTTCCGCCCGTCCCCTCGAGCTGAGCCGCGTCGCGGCCGGCTGCGCTGAGCTACAATGCACAGTGCGGCAGCGCCGCCTCGAGGTCAGTGTTTGAGGGTGCAGGTCATGCGATGGTTAAGGATGGTCTCGGCAGTCACGCTCGCCGTTTGTGCAATCGCTCCGGTGTGGGCGCATCATTCGGCGGCCCAGTACGACTTCACGCGAGTCGTGCAGATGCATGGCGTGGTGAAGGATATGCGGGTGATCAATCCGCACATGAGCCTGACGCTGGTCGTCAGCGACAGCCGGGGAACACGCGAAGTCTCCTTCGAGGGCCACAGCGTCAACAACTTCTACCGCGCAGGCTGGCGGCCCAACATGGTGAAGGCCGGAGACCGGATCACGGTCAACATCGCGCCCCGCAAGGACGGGCGCGAAGGCGGCTACGTCGTGGGGTTCACGACGGCATCGGGACGGCTGATCGGCTTTGACCGAACGCTCGAGAGCGGTCCGCCAAGCAAGGGAGCTCGCCCCGGAGGCGGAGCCTCCTGAGCGCCCAGGCCTTCAGGGCTGGTGCGATTCCCCGCCCTTGACGGAGGCGTTGAGCGCGGTCGCCAGAGCGGCCTCCCCACCGACGATGTCCTTCCAGGCGAGCTCCTGCCCCCTGCGGTGACCCTTCACGGTGAGTTTGAGACCCTCGGGATCGATCGTCAGCACGTACGCCTGGCCATTGATGGCCAGCTCCCGCTTGAGAGGTTTTTCGAGTTTAGTCATCAGACTATGGTAACGCACTCGGTCGTCCGGCTCCTAGACCGTTCGCGTGGCCACGGCCGGCGAGATGCGGGTAGCCCGGCGGGCGGGCCTCAAGACCGCACCTAGCCCGAGAAACCACAGGAAGAGCGCTCCGGCCACCAGGTAGTACAGCGGGAGCCTCGGTGCCTGAAACATGAGGCTGAGCCTCACGCCGACGGCGAGTCCCAGG
Source organism: Gammaproteobacteria bacterium (assembly GCA_030040235.1). Next base: position 2,734 of record JASHUC010000438.1, read on the forward strand.
AGGCAACCCGTGAGGACCCCGGCCGTGGTGATCAACCAGTTCTCCACCAGAAAGTAACGCAAGATGTCGGTCCTGCGCGCCCCGATCGCGCGGCGGGTGCCGATCTGCTTGGTGCGGGTGGCTACCTGGAACGCGGCAAGGCCGAAGATTCCGATGGCGGTGACCACCGTGACGAGGAGTCCGACCACGCCCAGAATCACTGCAGTGGCGCGAAATCCGCTGCGGGTCTCGGCGGCGGTCTTATCGAGCGGCTCCATCCTCATGATGAACCGGCCCGGCTCCAGCGGGCCGAACTCCTTCTCCACCTTCGCCATCACGGCCGCGCGCTCCCCGGGTTGCGTGCGCACGAGATACTGCGCGAGCGGCCCCGGCGGGATCCCCGGGACGAATACGACGCGCTCCAGGAGCTCGGTGTAGGGCTCGGGCGCAGGCTGTCCCTGCATGTGCGCGACGATTCCGACGATCTTCGAGGAGCGGTTGATCAGCTGGGCGTAAATGGTTTTTCCGAGCGCATCTCCCTTCGGAAAGAGCTTCTCGGCGAGGTTCTCGGTGATCACGACCTCGGGTGCCCAGCGGGCGAAGGACTGGTTGAAGTCCGCGGCCGGGGGCGCCACCGCTTCGGGGCGCGGGCCACGGCCGGCGATCAGCTTGAGTCCGAGCGCCTCGATGCCGCGCTCGCTCATCATGTAGACGAGAGCGTCCTGGCTCGGGGCGTTGGGATTCGGCACCGTCGCGAAGGGAAGGTCCGTCTCACCGAAGCCTTGCGGGAGCTGATGGGAGATCGCCGCGGCGATCACCCCGGGGAGGGAATTCAAATAGGCGAGATCCGCCTTGACGGTCGTCGCTTGGTTGTAATCGGGCGAATATCCCTGGCTCATGATCCAGAAGATATTCGCGAGGTCGATGCCGGTCGGCCGCCGTGCCGTGGCGATGCGCTGCTGAACGATGTAGGCGACGTTGACGAGTACGGCGAGCGCGATGGCGACCTGGATCGCCACGAGCAGCGGCCCGGTCCGGTTGCGCCACAGCGCACTCAGCAGCGGTCGGATCTCGAGATCTGGCTTGGCCATGGCCGTGACTTCATTGAGCCTTGAGAAACGCCGCCGGAGCGAGCCGCCCGATGCGCCACGCGGGATAGAGTCCGGCGAGCGTCCCGGTGACGAGGGAGATGCCGAGCGCGGCGATCAGCATCCGGTAGTCGATGTGCACGAGCGCCTGGGCGAGGGCGAGTCTGTCCGGATTGTCATCGAGGCCCGGAGTGTAGGTGAGAATCCGGATGGTCTGCAGGCCGGGCCAGGCGAGCGCGAGCCCGGTGGCTCCCCCGAGCAATCCGACGAGGATGACCTCCGTGAGATGCTGCCGGACGATGTCGGCGCGCGTCGCCCCGAGCGCGCGCCGCAGGCCCGTGACCGGGGCGGCGCCCAGGAACTTCGCGAGCATCAGGCCGAGCGTGTTGAACACGCACACGCCGAGGAACATGAGCGCGAGCGCTACCTCCATGCGGCTCTCATCACCGATCACATCGTTCATCGCGAGCCACCGCGTCACGTTCACGACGCGATTGTTGAGCGGGCGCGGGAAGCGGCCGTAGCGCTTCTGATCGGTGACGTAGTTGTCGACGAATTCCTGGAAGCGCTGCCGCTGTGCCTCGGTCGGCAGCTCGACCCAGTACTGCAGCCAGACGCATTCCGCATTCAGCATGTCCTTGTACGTCGTGAGCTTCACGTTCTTCGACAGGCAACTCAAATTGCCGGCCGGAAAGAGCTCGAGCGCCGTGCCCCACCCGAAGGGCATGTAGAGGTCCTCGGCGGTGTCGAACGCGCCGTTGTTCAGATCGTAGAACTTCGGGCGGGGCATCCAATCATCCGTCACCCCGACGACGCGATACTGCCGGCCGCTGACGGTGATGGACCGTCCGACGCTGTCGGCGCCGGCGAACAGCTTGTCGTTGAGGTGCTTGCCGAGCACCACGACGGGCTCCGGCGCCTCATCGGCGGGGCGCGTCCAGCCGGAGCCGTAGAGGAACGGCACGTCGAACATCGGGAAGAAATCCGCGCTCGTCACCCGTGCGACCACGGAGAAGGGCTGAATGCCGGCGCGGCCGGGATCGACCACCCGGATCGCCTTGAACATCCTCACGGCGCGCTTGGGGATGGGGGAGCGGTAGAGGGCCTGCGCATCGCGA
>JASHUC010000040.1 GCA_030040235.1 Gammaproteobacteria bacterium
CGACGCCGCGCCTGCCCGTCACATGGAATTGAATCGCCCGCGCTTCGCCCTCGACGGTGCCCGGAGCCTCCTCGACGGCAAGCTGCTGGATCATGTAACCGCTCCCGGTACACATCTGCATGACCTTCTCCACGGCCCCTTTTCCGGGGCTGTACTGCACATGGACTTCGGCGTGCTCGGACAGGATCCTCTGAGCGATGGGCGAATACCCATAGACGACCAGGAAGTGCGCGGCGGTCACGAACACGGCGAGCAGCGGCAGTCCTGCGCCACACGCCATGCCAACGCCGGCGGTGAGCCAGATGATGGCCGCTGTCGTCAGGCCACGGACCACGTCACGCTGTACGAAGATGAGCCCCCCGCCGATGAAACCGATCCCGGAGACGATCTGGGCCGCAACGCGCGAAGGATCCAGGACGATGGCGTTGCGGACGATGGTGTCGGCGAAGCCATACTTGGAAACGAGCATGATGAGTGCGGCGGCGACGCCGACGAGGGTGTGGGTGCGAAGTCCGGCGCTCTTGGCTCTGAACTCCCGCTCCAGCCCGATGAGCGAGGAGAGCACCAACGCGAGGGCGAGCTCGCCAAATTGCACCCCGGACTGGCCCAGAGGTTCGGCGTGGACAAAGTCGGGCAATAGCATGATCTGCTCCTTGAGTCTCTGTAGCTACCTAGCGACGATAACCTCCAACGGAGCCTAAGCAGACAAGATCGCGCCGTCGAGATTCCCGTCGATTCGACCGTGTACCATGCGGCACTCGATCAATCTCCGCAGGGAGTACTCGCGATGAAACGACCGATCCTATTGATAAGCGGCCTGATCCTGGTGAGCTCGCTGTCTGTCCGCGCCGCGGATCCCTCGGGCGACGACAGCATCGGCCACTGGTACCTCGCGCCCGGCCTCGGCGAAACCATTGTCGACCCCGACCGGCCTGTCGGTAGCGGCCTGTGGTATGGGCTCGCCATCGGCAACAACTTGAGCAAGGACTGGAGCGTCGAGGCCAATGTCCTCTCGGGGACCGACAACGGCTATCGTGTTCCGTCGCATTTTCGCATCAGCACCGCATCGCTCGATGCGCTGCGCGTGTTCAATCGTGCCGGGCCCGTCGCGCCCTTTCTTACCTTCGGCGCCGGCGCCATCGACGACGATCCTAACGTCGGGCTCCACCACGACAGTTTCATGGCCCAGGCCGGTGCGGGTCTTCTCATCCACGTCTGGGAGAGCTCATCGGGTGCGGCCGACTTCTCGCTTCGTCCGGAGCTGAAGCTGCGGTGGGACGGCAATCGTGACTACAACATACCCGTCAACGCCGGGCAGCGGCCCATTGACACCCTGATTGGCCTGAGGTTCGAACTGAGCTTTGGCGCACCTCGTCCTGCACCTGCCGCGGCACCTCCGCCACCTCCGCCGCCACCGCCACCTCCGCCGCCGCCTCCACCGCCGCCCCCACCCCCGCCCCCGCCGCCCGCCTCGGCACCGTCGCGGCTGCGAGGCTCGATCACGCTCGTCGGCGTTCACTTCAGAACCAACTCGGCGACGCTGACCCCCGAATCCTCCGATGAACTCGATCCGCTCGCCACCGAACTCAAAGCCCATCCGAGCCTGCGCGTGGAAGTGCAGGGCCACACAGACTCCACGGGCACTGCGGCCTACAATCTCAAACTGTCCCAGGAGCGGGCCGACGCCGTGCGCGACTACCTAGTCAATCATGGGGTGCCGCCCGATGAGCTCACTGCCAGGGGCTACGGTCTGACGATGCCGATAGCGGACAACAAGACGGCGGCGGGACGTGCGCAGAATCGGCGCGTCGTTCTCCAGGTGCTGGAGAACCCCGGCGACCTCCAGATCAAGCAGCAAGGTGATACTCAATGAGCCTGATCGCTCCCCGATCGAGTGGATTCGGGAGCTCGCGCACATCCTGATGCGCCCCGGGCTGGTGCCGGGTTCTGCCGGCACCAGCCTCGCGCCGCTGTTTGGCCGCCTATGCCACTGAGACTGCGCCGGCTGTGCGCGCCGTGCTCAGGTGGCTGAGCGCGCACTCCGGCGCTTACCGCTGCGACGTTCAACCGATGCAGCGCCGCTCGCGTCCGGCTCCCCTGCCGGGGACCACGGCCGCCCCGTACGCTGCTCGATGAACTCCCGAATCATACGTCGCACGACCTGCGAAGGAGTCAGGTCTTCTTCGTCACAGAGCCGCTCGAATACGGCCTTCTTGCGCGGATCGATGAGTATGGTCAGACGAGCGGTGCGCTCCTCCAACTTGGCCGCGGAGGAATATTTCATTTACATCTGAGCAACATCATATAATAATCAAAGAATAATCCGAGTATAAGCGGCGTACAAGGGAAACATGATTCGCGGCGCCGATCAGGTGCGAGAAAAGTGATCGGGTTTGAGGGCCCCGGCTACCTCAGCCGGTTGGCGGCCGAGGGCGTCGGGTTGTTGCTGGCGCTCGCGCTATTCGGGTTCTACGGTGCTGCCCGGCCACAGGGCTCCCGGTTCGTTTACGCCGGCTGCACGCTCGTCTGTGCGGCGCTCGCGTCCGTTGCGCTCGCGGCGCTGTTCAGCACCGGCGCCGGTACGCAATCGGTTCAGCTTCCGATCGGGCTGCCGCTCGGCCGCACGCTTCTCGGGCTCGACCCGCTCAGTGCCGCATTCATATTCGTCATCAACCTGGCCGCTGCCATCGTGAGCACCTACGCCATCGGCCATGGCTCGCATGCACCCGAGCCACGGCGCGTCCTGCCGTATTACGCGGCCTTCATCGCCGCCATGAATCTGGTACTCATCGCGCAGGATGCCTTCTCGTTCCTGGTCGGCTGGGAGCTCATGTCGCTCACCTCCTGGGCGCTCGTGGTGAGCGAGCACACCTCGGCCGAGAACCGGCGCGCCGGCAACGTTTACCTCATCATGGCCACGGGCGGCGCGTTCGCGCTGCTGCTCGCCTTCGGGCTAATGGCCGGTCCTGAGGGCCAATATGCGTTCGAGGCCATCCGGCGCGCGCCCCTCCACGGTCTCGGACCCATCGTGCTGGTGCTTGCTCTGATCGGAGCCGGTTCCAAGGCGGGTTTGGTGCCGCTGCACGCCTGGTTGCCGCTCGCGCACCCTGCGGCCCCGAGTCATGTCTCGGCGCTCATGAGTGGGATCATGACGAAGGTCGCCGTCTACGGATTCATCCGCATCGTCTTCGACCTGGCCGGTCCGCCCGATTGGTGGTGGAGCGTTCCGGTGCTGGTGATCGCGGGCATCACCGCCCTCCTCGGCGTCTTGTATGCGTTGATGGAACACGATTTGAAGCGTCTGCTCGCATACCACACCGTCGAGAACATCGGCATCATCTTCATCGGCCTGGGGCTGGCACTCGCGTTCCACGCGAGCGGCCTCGAGGTCGCCGCCGCTCTGGCGCTCACGGCGGCGATCTTTCACGTGTTCAATCATTCGCTCTTCAAGAGCCTGCTCTTCATGGGCGCCGGTGCCGTGCTCGTCGCGAGCGGCGAGCGGGACATGGAGCATCTGGGCGGGCTTATCCATCGGCTGCCCGTCACGGCGATCGCCTTTCTGGCCGGATGCATCGCGATCTCCGCCCTGCCACCCTTCAACGGCTTCGTATCCGAGTGGCTGACCTTTCAGGCGATCCTGTTGAGTCCGCAGTTGCCTCATTGGGTACCGCGACTGGTGGTGCCGGCCGTCGGTGCGACGCTCGCCTGCGCAGCAGCGCTCGCAGCGGCGTGCTTCGTCAAGGCGTTCGGGATGACGTTCCTCGGCCGGTCCCGCTCCCCGGCAGCGGGGACCGCACGCGAGACGGACAGATGGTCGCGGACCGCCATGCTGTTGCTCGCACTGCTGTGTCTGCTCGCCGGCATCCTGCCGGGCTTCGTGGTCGATGCGCTCTCGTCCGTGACCCACTTGCTGGTCGGTGCCCGTCTCGCCCCGCAGGCCGCCCAGCCGTGGCTGCGCATCGTCCCCATCGATCCCGCACGCAGCGCGTACGACGGTGCACTGGTGTTCTTCATGATTCTGGGCGGCGCCGCGGTGACGGCCTTCGTGGTGCGACGTGTGGCCGCGCACGCACTGCGCCGGTCCGCACCTTGGGACTGCGGCTTCCCGGATGCGAGCCCCGCCACGCAGTACACCGCGACGAGTTTCGCGCAGCCCATTCGGCGGGTGTTCGGCAGCGTCGCCTTTCGCGCGCGCGAGCACGTCGCCATGGCGCGGCCCGCCGACACCGCTCCCAGCGTGCTGCGCGTCGAGCTCCACGACACTGTTTGGGAGGTGTTCTACGGTCCCATCATCCGCTTCGTTGAGCTGAGCGCCGAGCGCCTCAACCGACTGCAGTTCCTCACCATCCGCAAATACCTGACGATCGTGTTCGTCGCATTGATCGTGCTGCTGATCATCGTCGGGGCCTGGCGATGAGCTTCGGCTGGCTCACCCAGCTCGCCCAGGCGGCGTTGGTGCTCGCACTCGCACCGCTTCTCTCCGGCGTGACCCGCAAGGTGCGCGCCCGGCTCTTGCGCCGCCAGGGTCCGAGGGTTCTGCAGCCCTATCGCGACTTGCTGAAACTCCTCCGCAAGGAGGCTGTCGTCGCCGAAAGCGCCTCATGGCTCTTTCGGGTCGCGCCCTACCTCATCTTCGGTGCCACCTGGGCGGCCGCCGCGTTGGTGCCGACCTTTGCCACGGGACTCCCGCTCAGTGCCGCGGCCGACCTCATCGTCATCGTCGCACTGCTCGGCACCGCGCGCTTTCTGCTCGCGCTCGCAGGCCTCGACGTTGGCACCAGCTTCGGCGGCATCGGCGCGAGCCGCGAGGTGCTCTTCGCCTCACTCGCCGAGCCCGCGATGCTGATGGCCGTGTTCACCCTGTCGCTGTTCGCCCGATCGACCGAGCTCTCCTCGATCTCCGCCTACATGCAGAGCGTCGGGGTCGGAATCAACATATCGCTGGCGCTCGCACTCGTGGCACTCACCATCGTCTCCGTTGCCGAGAACGGCCGTATTCCGGTCGACAACCCCGCGACGCACCTGGAGCTGACGATGGTGCATGAGGCCATGGTCCTCGAATACTCGGGGCGTCACCTGGCCGTGATCGAGCTGGCGGCGGCCCTGAAGCTACTCCTGTACCTGTCGCTGATCGCCTGCGTGTTCATACCCTGGGGCACCGCCATCGCCGGCGCCGGCTCGCTTTTCTATGCCGTCGGGTTCGCCGCCTACCTGCTCAAGCTCGCATTGCTCGCCTTCCTGCTGGTGGTCTTCGAGACGGCGATCGCCAAGATGCGCGTGTTTCGCGTGCCCGAATTTCTGGGAATCGCGCTGATGCTGGGGTTGCTCGGCACGATCCTCCTCTTCGTCTCCAGGGTTCCCCGATGAGTCCGCTGGATAGTGACATCGCCCACCTGCTCGCTGGCTCCATGGTGCTGGTGAGCTTCATGCTCCTGTATCAGGACCGCATGTTTGCCCTCCTCAACGTGTTCGCGCTGCACGCGTGCGCACTCGCCTGCTCGGTGGCCTGGCAGGCTTACCTGCAGGCCGCACCGCACCTCTACATCACCGCGCTCATCGCCCTTCTGTTCAAGGGCGTGATCATTCCCGTGGCGTTGCGGCGGATCATCGTGCGCCTCGGAATCCATCGCGCCATCGAGCAGGTCGTCGGTATCGGGCCGACGATGTTGTTCGGCATCGCCCTCGTCGGATTATCGATCATCGTCATGGTGCCGGTGACCCAGTCACAGGGAGCGTTCGTGCGCGAGGATCTGGCATTTGCGCTGTCCGTCGTGCTGCTCGGGTTCCTGATGATGGTCACACGGCGCAATGCGGTGAGTCAGGTGATCGGGTTCATGTCGCTCGAGAACGGGCTGGTGCTCGCTGCGACCGGTGCGCGCGGCATGCCGCTCGTCGTCGAGATCACCGTCGGCTTCTCGGTCCTGATCGCCTTCATCGTCATCGGCATCTTCCTGTTCCGCATCCGTGAGCGCTTCGACACGGTCGACCTTCAGGCGCTCGATATGTCGCGCGGGGAAGCGACGTGACCGTCCCCGTCGGGCAACTGGCCCTCGGGGGACTCCTCGGCATCCCCGCGGTGGGTGCGCTCCTGCTCGCGACGATTGCGCGCTACCGGATCGCCGCGATCGTGAACGTGGCGCTCTGCGCGCTGACGCTCGCTTGCGCGGCGGCACTCTACGCGTACCGCCCCGGGGCGTCTCTCTATCTTCTGGTCGATGATGTGAATACCGTCTTCCTGGTCGTCGGTTCGCTCGTCGGATTCAGCACGAGCGTTTTCAGCGCGGGCTACATCGCCCACGAGCTCGAGACGGGGAGGCTCAAGCCGCATGATGTGCGCTTCTATCACGCCATGTATCAGCTGCTGATGTTCGGGCTCAATCTCGCACTGGTCTCCAACAACATCGGCCTGATGTGGGTCGCGATCGAGCTGGCGACCCTCACGACGGTCGTGATGGTCGGGATGTACCGTACTAACGAGGCGCTCGAGGCAGCCTGGAAATACTTCATTCTGGCCTCGGTCGGCATCGCTCTGGCGCTCTTCGGTACGATTCTGGTGTATCTCGCGGCGCAGGAGCGGCTGGGTCAGGGGGTCGTCGCGATGGCCTGGGACCGCCTCGCGGTGAGCTCAGGCAGCTTCGATCCGTCGCTGCTCAATCTGGCGTTCGTCTTTCTGCTGCTCGGCTACGGCACGAAGGTGGGCTTGGTTCCGGTGCATGCGTGGCTGCCTGATGCGCATGCCGAGGGCCCCACGCCCATCTCGGCCGTGCTGTCGGGGCTCCTGCTCAACGTAGCGCTCTTCGCACTGCTCCGGTTCAAGCTCATCATGGCCGGCAACCCGCACGTGCTCTCCCCCGGGCCGATGATGATCACCATGGGGATGATCTCGCTCGCGTTCGCGGGCTTCATGATCTTCAGGCGCCGGGACATCAAGCGTCTGTTTGCGTACTCGTCGATCGAGCACATGGGCATCATGACGCTCGCCTTCGGCCTCGGTGGCCCGCTCGCAAGCTTCGCGGGCCTACTGCAGATGACCATGCACAGCCTGACGAAGTCCGCCATCTTCTTCGGCGTCGGCTACACCTCGCAGCTCGAGGGCACGCAGCGCATCGCCGACATCCGCGGCCTCACGCGCAGCGCGCCGCTCCTCGGAGGCCTGCTGGTGGTCGCGGTGCTTGCTATCGCTGGACTCCCTCCCTTCGGGATATTCACCAGCGAATTTTTGCTGGTGACCTCCACCTTTGCACGCTCGCCGTGGCTCGCAGTTCTCCTGGTGATCGGGCTCCTGATCGCATTCAGCGCCATGATCCTGCGGCTGCATGGTCTTGCCTTCGGCGCGACCGATCGGCGGCACTCGCTGCCGGCGTGGCGCCTGGCACCGATCGCGCTACATCTGGCACTCGTGACGGTGGCCGGGGTGTACTTGCCGGGCGCCGTGGTCAGCTGGTTCCGACACGTGGCCGGGCAGTTGGGGTAGCCGGTGCTCAAGGCCCTATTCGGCAACCATTCCGCCGTTCCCACACATCGTGGATGGCCTCTGGTCATCGCCGATCCCGACTCGTGGCGCCGCCTCGGCGAGGCGCTGCGCGAAGGCAAGCTCGATCTGCTCGCGCTGTGGGGCGATGCCGACACCGTAACCTGTGCGCTCTACGAGCCTTCCACGCGGCAAGTGCTGAGCGCACGGCTGCCCGTGCGCGCCGGGAGGGTTCCCTCACTCGCGCAGTTCCATGCCCCCGCATCGCGTCTGGAACGGACGGTGGCCGATCTGTTTGGAATCGAGATCGTGGGACTGCCCGATGCAAGGCCTTGGCTCGATCACGGCCGCTGGCCGCAGCGTCGACCGCTCGCCGCGGTCTCGGGGCCTCCCGGCGCCCCGCCGGCCTACACGTTTCTGCCGGCGGTCGGACCGCATCTGCATCAGATTCCGGTCGGTCCGGTTCATGCCGGGACCATCGAACCCGGACACTTTCGCTTGACTGCAAGCGGCGAGACGGTGGTACGACTCGAGGAGCGGCTCGGCTACACCCATAAGGGCATCGAGTGGCTGCTCCGCGCAAAGTCCCTGGACGATGCCGCGCGCATCGCGGCCCGCGCCTGCGGCGATAGCACGGTCGGCTATTCGTTTGCCTTCGCGCGCGCCGTGGAAGCAGCTCTGCAGATCGACATCCCCCCACGCGCGGAGTGGCTGCGGGCCATCATGGCGGAGCTCGAGCGCCTCGCCAACCACCTCGGGGATGTCGGTGCGATCTGCAACGACGCGGCCTTCTCGATGATGCACGCGGAGTGCGGGATCCTTCGCGAGCACGCGCTGCGCGCCTGCGCCACGGCGTTCGGTCACAGGCTGATGATGGACTGCATCGTCCCCGGTGGGGTCGCCGTCGATCTGGAACCCGCCGGCCTACAGGCCATCCTCGCACTCACCCGGCGCCTGCAGCGCGAATTCCCGGAGCTGGTCGAGCTCTACGAGAACACGGCCTCGCTTCAGGACCGAACCGTGGGTTCCGGCAGCGTCTCGGTCGCTCTCGCGGCGCAGTTCGCCGCCCCCGGCTACGTCGGCCGGGCCTCCGGGCGTGCATTCGATGTGCGCACCCATCTGCCCTACCCGCCGTACGACGCCGCGCCGATCGAGCTCGTCACGCTCAGCGAGGGGGACGTCGACGCACGGGTACGCGTGCGGATCCACGAGATCGAGCGCAGTCGTACCTGGCTCGAAGCGGCCCTCGCAAGGCTGCCGCTGGGGCCCGTGCGTGTGCCGCACGAGATTGCACCGGTGACCGCCGCGGAGGGTGCGGCGCTGGTCGAGGGGTTCCGCGGCGACATTCTCGCAGCCGTGCGCATCGGTCCCGGGCCGCGCATCGAGCGCTGCTACCTGCGCGATCCGTCCTGGCTCCAGTGGCCGTTGCTCGAGGTCGCGATCGAGGGGAACATCGTTGCGGACTTTCCCCTGTGCAACAAGTCCTTCAACTGCGCCTACTCGGGCCACGATCTGTAGCCATGCGCCGGCGCTTGATCAAAAACCTGCTCCGCTCACCCTGTACCGAGCCCGCGCTCCCGCAGCCCGCGGCACTCGAGGAAGCTGGCGCTGCCGTGCGCGGCGCCATCGCCCAACGCCTCGGCCGCAGCCTCGCGATCCGCGAGGTCGACAGCGGCTCGTGCAACGGCTGCGAGCTCGAGATCCACGCACTGAGCAATGCGTTCTACGATATCGAGCGATTCGGCATTCGCTTCGTGGCCTCGCCGCGCCACGCCGATGTGCTGTTGGTCACCGGTCCCGTCGCGCTCAACATGCGCGAAGCGCTCGAGCGCACCTATCAGGCCACCCCCGCGCCGAAGTGGGTCGTGGCCGTGGGCGACTGCGCGACGGGCTGCGGCGTCTTCGCCGACAGTTACGCCTGCCTCGGCGCGGTCGGCAAGGTGATCCCGGTGGACCTAGTGATCCGGGGCTGCCCACCCACGCCGACTGACCTGCTGCAGGGATTGCGCTGGCTCCTCGAGGGACCCGCGCTAGTCCCGCCGCGTTGAGGGTTGGGCAGGAATCGAACGGGACCTGGAAAGGCACCACCAAGCCGGGAGTGATTCCGCAAGTCTGTCGCGGAACTTTATCGAGCGAAGCTCGACGATCTCCAGCTCCGGCTCAATCGCGCTGATCACGTCGCGCGCGGAGCGGCGCGGCGGGCCTGTGTCCCGCTTCGGGCCCTCGGTGCTGCCGATGAGACTCAGCCATCTGCCGTCGCGGTTGAGGAACGAAGCCACCCGCGCGGCGAAGCGTGCTCGGTCCTCCACCGTATCGAAAACGTGGAAACACCCCCGATCGAAAACGAGATCGAATGGGGAATCGCCAAGCGTGTCACGGAGAAAATCCGCCCGGGAGAAATGGCAGTCGATCCCCGTCGCGCCTGTCTTCGCGCGCGCCTGCTCGATCGCAGCTGCTGAGATGTCTATCCCGACTACTGCGAAACCCTGCCCGGCAAGCCACAGCGCGTTGGTGCCTGTGCCGCAGCCGACATCGAGCGCTCGGCCAAGTTTCACGGGGTTGCGGCGTAAAAATTCGACGAGGTGCTCATCCGGATCGCCGGTGTCCCATGGCGTCTCACCGGCCTGGTATCGCGCGTCCCAATCAGGCCGCGGCATGGATTCCCACTCCTGCTCCGCCGAGAGACTCTCTTCCCTACAGTATATCCTGAATCCCGCGGCCCCTCGAAGCTCACACGGCCAGCTCGGCAGGAACGGTGCGTAAGGAACGCGCGAGGAGGTGAATGGAAGCGGCCCACAGGATCGCCCCGGTCGCGCCAGCCGCCAACGCGGTCGGATTCCAAATTCCGGAGAGCATCAGAGCGAGGATGTCAGCGACCACGATGAGGCTCCCAACCCAATAGTACGCGGGAGCCTCGAAAATCCTACCGAGCGGGAGAAAGTGCAGGCCGACGACGAGACTGATACCCGCGGCCACCCATTCGGGTCGGCGCAATACGCCCACCAGCGCAACGGCGATGCCGCATCCTACCACCTCGAGAAACACCACGATCCAGAACGGCTTGCGTCGATGCCTCCAGAAATCACTCCGCTGCGCACCGAGCGCTCGCAGCATCTTCCGCCCTCTGCGCACCGCCACCAGCGCGAACGATACGAGCGCGATGGCCAGCAGTAGATAGGTCAACAAAATTGCCGCCGGGACCGCCCGAAACGCCGAAAGTGCCCATCCAAACCAAACGAATCCGGCGCAAGCGGTAATGACGGCCCCGATGCCCCGCCCAACAGCTGTTCCTGCAAATTCCGCCTGGGTTTCCACCGCTAGTCTCCCGGCTCGAGTCATGTCACGTTGACGAGTCGTGGGCAACAACACTATCAGGCTCGATTCCCCCCAGGTAGTCACGCCCATCAGCGGCGCAGGGTGACACTTGTCATCCGTCGGCGGTCCGCACTCCAGCCGTGCGGAATTCCGCTCCGGTCATTCGCGCGATCCAAATCAGTGCGAAGGTGAACGCAATCCCATTGAGAACGAGCTCCCATAGCAGAGACCCGGGGAGCTTTGGCAGCACTCGCGCTGCGAGCAGCAGAACGATAGCGCCGGCCGCGCGAAGCGTCGATCTGAGGACCGTATTGCCGGGCCGTAGCCGAATACCGGGCTCGAAGGATGCCCCCCGCGCCGCCGCGCGCCAGGCGTTATCGGCGTTCACGAGCGCGTTGAGCTCACCCCGCAGCGCCGGCGAGCTCGCGAGCGCGGCCTCCACTTCTCCGGCTCTCGCCGGATCGAGCTCGCCGTCCAGATAAGCCGAAAGCTCGGCGGGATCGATCGGGTTCACAGTTCATCCCTCCCCAACTGGACGTGAAGGGCTTTGCGCGCGAGGTACAGACGGGACATGACGGTACCCGGCGGAATGCCCAAGCTCTCGGCAAGCTCGCGATAGTTCAGCTCCGCGAAGTATCGCAGTCTCAGGATCTCGCGGTGATCTTCCGACAGGCGACTCATGGCGGCGTTCAGCTGCTCCCAATCCACGGCATCGGAAGCGGAGGGTGCGGGCAAATCGATACCGTCCAGGCTCTGCGTCGTAACCGATCTCGAGCGGCGCATCGCATCGATACAGCAGTTGCGCAGGATCGCAAACCACCATCCTTTGAACGGACGACGGTCATCAAACGTATGAATCCGCTCGAAACCTCGCAGCGCCGCCTGCTGCACGGCATCCTCGGCATCGTGCCGATTCCGCAATATCGAACGCGCGTAGCCGGCCGCTTGCGTGAGCAGCGGTTCCAGCAGTACGGCGTACTGCCGATCTCGGCTCACGCACTAGCCCAATCGCTCGAGAAGATGGAGCAGCTGGAGAAGCTGAACGTGAAACAGCGCCACCACCGTGACCACCGTGACGAAGTGAACGATGGCGATCGCAAGCGCTACCCGGCCCTTTCGCCTCGCGTCCGCCACCGACGCGCTGCCTCGCAGGGCCAGCAGTGCCAGGAACGCGGCCAGAATCGACTTCTCCAATCCGAGTAGGTTGATGAACGCCGCGACGCTCAGCGCCAGCGCTCCCGTAGCGAGCCCGATACGGCGGCCTCGCTCGTAGGCCAAATGAATAGGATCTCCCGTCGCGGACATGGCGATCTCCCGTTCCACTGCGGCAGCTTGCCAGAGAGATACGGATGAGGGACGTGGAATATTCACGTAGCCGCTCGGCGACGTCCATTTGCGTCCTGGGGACCCATCGCATCATCCGCACCGCCGGCAGCCGAGGAACATTTGTCGGGACCGATGCTGCTTCGCAGATCAAGCTGGAGCACTTCCCGGATCCTCCCTGAAATCTCCTTGCGCAGCGTCTCGACGCTCAAGGTTTCCGACAAGGCTGCTCCGGACTCGCAGAGATGTTCGAGAGCTCGCCAGCGCTTTCGCAGACCGACCGCCGCATCGGGCGCTGCGCGCTCGATCGCGAGCCCGAGCACGACCAGAAGCTCGTGCAGGCTGCGGTACCGGTGGTAGGCGTCGAACATCCGCCGCGCGAGCTCCGGAGATGTGCGCCAGGATCTGCCGCCGAAGAGCCGGGTGACCCTCTGCCCGGCACCCAGGCAGTCGAAGCTTGCACAGCCCGGGAATCCGTGCGCTCGGAGCTCATCATGAATCGCGCACCGAGAGTTCCGTTCCAGATTCTTGCACGGTGTGCCGGCAGGCTTATCGAAGCCGAATCCCTGGTCCGCATCAAAGGCGGGAGCAACGCAGCACAGTGCACAGCACTTGGCGCAGTCTGCCCGTAGGTGTTCCGTAGACACGCGAGAACTCCTCTGTTCTGAATCCAGAAATGAAGAGGCCTCCCGCGGCGGCGCCGGCGGGAGGCCTGCAGAGGAGCCATCAATATGGCGACAAGAGTAGGCGCTGGAGCGTGACCGTGTCAACTCGGCACGAGCCGCTTGACGACAGTGTTTACGCGTGTAAGCATATAGGGCGTTTATTCCTGTAAACGCCCGGTGAGCATGAGCCCGAAACCGCCTGCTCCCTCCATTACGCCGGCCGAGTCCGTGCTGATGGAAATCCTTTGGCGTCGCAGCCCCCTGCCGACCGAAGCCGTGGTCGCAGCGCTCGAAGGCGAGCAGCGCTGGCGCGAGGGTACCGTCAAGGCGCTTCTCAACCGCCTGCTCAACAAGGGCGCCATTCGCGCCGACAAAGAGGGGCGGCGCTTTCTCTACTCTCCGCTCGTGAGTCGCGACGACTGGCTCCTCGCTGAGAGCAAGGGCCTGCTCGATCGGCTCTTCGCCGGCCGTGTAGCGCCGCTCGCGGCGCACTTCAGCCGTCACGGCAAGCTCACCAAGCGCGACATCGCGGATCTCAAGCGTCTCATTGCCGAGATCGACGATGATCAATGAGCTCCTGAAGCAGCTTCTTTCGCTGACGCTCGCCTCGAGCGCCGGCATGATGGTCGCACTGATGCTGCGCCGCCCTGCCCGGCACCTGTTCGGCGCCGGTGCTTGCTACTCGCTGTGGCTCCTGGTGCCGGCCGCGGCGCTTGCCGCGCTTCTGCCGCATGCAGACTCGACAGTCAGGATCCCGTGGAGGATCGAGCCCGCCACGGTACTCACGCGGGCGCTCGGCGGCTCATTCGGCCCGTTCCTCGCGACCTCACCCTCGACCGACTGGCAAGTCTGGGCACTCAGCCTGTGGTGTGCAGGTGCGGCATTCTTCGCGGTCTTTCTGGCGCTTCAGCAACACGCCTTCGTGAGGAGTCTGGGCAGCCTTTCGGCTTCGCGATGCGGACTTCGTGCGGCACGTTCCGACGCCTGCCCCGCACTTCTCGGTCTCTTGCGACCCAAGATCGTCTTGCCTGCGGATTTCGAGTCCCGGTACACGCGGCTCGAGCGGCGGCTCATCCTTTCGCACGAGCGTACCCATTTGCGGCGCGGTGATGCCCTCTGTAACGGCTTCGTTGCGCTCCTGCGCGCGATTTTCTGGTTCAACCCACTCATTCACGTGGCATCGAGCTGCTTGCGCATGGATCAGGAGTTTGCGTGCGACGCGGCGGTCATGCGCGAGCATCCCGCCTCACGCCGCACATACGCGGGTGCGATGCTCAAGACTCAATTGGCCGCGCTTGCCCTGCCGGTCGGCTGTCATTGGCATTCCGTACGGGGACTCAAGGGCCGGGTCGAGATGTTGAGACGCCGAATACCGAGCCGCAGACGCCGGCTATCGGGGGCCGTGCTGACCGCATTGTTGTCGGTACTTGTGGGTTGCGCCACGTGGACGACACAGCCTGCGCTGAGCTTTCCACCCGAGCCTGCAGCGCCAGCATCCACACAAGCGGTGCTGACGACAGGATCGGTTCATGTGCTTCAATCAACGACTGAGGAGATCACTGAGGACATTCGCAAGGGCCGGCTGGTCGTGCGAGCGATGGCTCAGATGGCTTTGACCGCCGATCATGTCGATTCCTCTTACGCCATCCCGGCGATGCTAGATATGGACGTAAATGCTCAGAGATCCTTCTCCTCCGGGGGGACCTTCACCCCGCCCAGGCCATTCGTCGCCGCCGGGCGGGCGGGGCTTGGCCAGCTTCCCGTCAATTTCATGATCCTCGAGGGCCACGTCCATCTGACGATCAGCAGCCCGGCGGGTGCAACAGGGCCCCCGCAGATGATCGTCCTCGACACCGACGGCGCCATCGTCGCTCGACAGCCCGATGGGAGCTCGGTGGTACAGTTCGATAAAGGACGACTCTCCTACACCCATTGACCGGCGCGCCTTCGGATTGCACCGCGGCGCGATCGACGGACTCCCCTCCAGTAGAATAGCCTCCCGATCCGAAGGAGGACACACCATGAAGAGGATTCGACTTCTGGGCGCCACCGCGCTGATGGTGCTGGGTGGGCTGCTCGCGCTGCCGCGTCTCGCGCTCGCACTGCCGGTGCCCGATACGCTCTCGACCTCCCAGGGCGGAGATCTGCTCATTCAGCCGGTGCATCACGCCTCGCTGATGCTGAGCTGGAACGGCAAGCGCGTGCTGGTGGACCCCGCGCCCCTCGGCCGCGACGTCAACGCCGCCATCGGGGAGTTCAAAGTGCTCTCGCCCCCGGACGTGATCCTCATCACGCATATCCATGGGGACCATTTCAGCGTGCCGGTGCTGCAGGCGGTCGTCGGGCCGAACACCACGATCCTCGCCCCGCAGAACGTCTACGATGCGATGCCCGCGGACCTGAAGGCCAAGACGCACGTGCTCACCAACGGGGAGCGCACCACCGTGGATGAGATCCCGATCGAGGCAGTGGCCATGTACAACACCACCGCCGCACGCGCGCACTTTCATCCGAAGGGCGCGGGCAACGGCTACATCCTCACCCTCGGCGGCAAGCGCGTGTACGTCGCCGGGGATACCGAGGAGGCTCCGGCGCTCGCGCATCTGCGCCACATCTACGTCGCCTTCATTCCGATGAATTTGCCCTACACCCAGACGGTGCAGGCGGCGGCCAAGTGGGTGAGAGACTTCCGCCCGCAGTACGTGTATCCGTACCATTACCGCAATATGACGGGCACCTTCGCCGACCTGCAGCAGTTCAAGAAGCTGGTCGGGCACGCCAGCCACGTCGAGGAGCGCGCCTGGTACCCGAACGCTCAGAGTACCGGATGAGCGATCTCGACTCGGCGCCACTCGGGGCTGGATGCGAGTTTCAGGAACCCTGAAAGATCCGCGAGCTGCTCGATCTCGGAGGCCATGACGGCCTGCTCGATCGTGTGATGCTCGGAGCGGGTGCGGGTTGCACGCGCGGCGCTGCCAAATCCCAGGGGACGGCTGTAGGAGATCTGCTCGCGAACGATCTCGCGCTGGCCGATGAGGCGCGATGCGAACTCTGCGGTCCCGCCGCGCTCGCTCGCCGAGCAGCGCAGGATGAGCGTGTTTCCGCAATTCTCGACGATGGTCTGCGCCTCGGCATCGCCGTAGGTTCCGCGAACCTGGGCAATGCTCTGAAACCCGAGGACACATCGGCCCCCGAACTTGCGCAGCCGCGCGAGCGCATCCTTGAGACCATCGATGCTCCCGAGCGCATCGAGCTCATCCACGATGAACCAAAGCGGCCGGTCAGCGTCCTCTCCGCTCATCGCCTCGAATATCGCCAGGCGCATCCACGTGCTCACCAGATACTTGAGCGCCGCGATCTCGGGGGCTCGATAGGGCAGAAACAGCACCCCCCTTCCCTTTTGGATCCACGCTCGCACGGAGACCACAGCTGCGCTCCGCTGTCGAGCCAGGTGCTCGATCGCGGTCAGATGGACGCTGGCGATGGAGCGCACGGATTCGAAGAACTTGAGGTTCTCCTCGCCGAGAAACGGCGCTGCCGGAGTGGATGCGAGAAGCGCGCGCAGCTCCGTCACGGGGGCCGTGAGCAGCAGACGGTAGAGCCGTCCGAGGTCGTGCTCGCCGACCTCGTGCAGCTGCCTCAAGACCGAGGTGAGAAAGGTCCGGCCGTAGTGACGCCAGTTGCGGTCCGGGTCGTCATAGTCCGCGATCAAGGAGCGGGCGAGCTGATCGGCATCGTGGGGCTCCACGATCTCCCCGAACAGATCCCAGCGCGCCGCTTGTGGATGAAAGGGATTGAGGATCACATCTCCGCGCGCCGCATCGTGGAAGGCCTTGAGGTAGCCCCCATCCGGATCGGCGATCACGGCGCGATCGCCCCGGGCGAGTGCGCCGCGCAGCAACTCGGCGATGGCCGTGCTCTTGCCGGTGCCCGTCGTGCCGATGAGCTTGAAATGCTTGCTCTCGTCGGCGGGTGGGATCGGGTGTCCCGCGAAGGCGAGGGCCGCTCGATCGGCCCGCTCACCGGCGCGGGTGATCGCAGCGTCCACGAGCCTCGCGCCGCGTCGCACGGCGACCTGAGGGGCGGCGCGAGGGGCAAGGAGGCCTGCGAGGGTACCGGCCGCGAGCATGAAGCCCACCCCGAGAAGAAAGACCAAGCCGGGTGGAATCGCTGCGAACAGCTCAGCACTCGACTCGCGGATCACCGTCCAGAGAAGAAGCGCGGCCAGTGCTACGATGAAAGCCCCGAGCGGCAGACGGCGCCAGATCGCGGCGCGCGGCTCGCCACGCCACGCGAGACCCGCAAACAGCCCGAGCGCCGCGGTAGCGTAGGCGCAAAGCAAC
This sequence comes from Gammaproteobacteria bacterium, assembly GCA_030040235.1. The sequence goes on from JASHUC010000040.1 coordinate 17,118, forward strand.
CCCGACCAGCCGTGATCGAGTGCGCTCAGCACTTGAGGCCTCGTTGGTTCTTCTTTCCGCCGCAGTCTGCCGCCTCGGAGTTCCCTTGTCCATGGGCGAATCATCCCGAGATCCGGAGGGTAATCCATTCCTCCGGTCACCGACCCGACGCTCCGCGCGAAGCGGCGAGCCGCTCGATGTTCGCCGAGCTCTCCTCGGTCTCGGCCCGCAGCCAGCGCCGGACGATCCACGGACCAATGAGCGGGGGGACCCGGAAAGCGGGCTCGAGCTCTGCGCTCACCGAGAGCTCCGTCCGGCCACCCGCCTCGCGAAACAACCAGCGGGCTCGCCCGGCGCGAAGATCGCCCTTGGGAAGCACCGTCGCCAGGACCTCACCTCCGTCGGATCTGCGCACGAAGGTCATCTCCTGGGTCTCGTGGATCGAGCGACAGTAAAAGAGCACGCAGGCGCGAATCTCCGTGTAGAGCTCGAGGGGCTCGGCGCGCGGCCGGCGCGTGATCTCGACCCGGCGTACGTCGGTATTGATCGCGCGGAGATTGTCGAGGTCCGCAAAGACCGCGTAGGCCGCCGGCGCGCGCGCATCGAGCTCGGCATGGAGCTCGATCAGGTAGTGGTCCCCCACTTTGCGCACCGTCAGATCCTCGATCGTGGCGGCACTTGCGCTGGTGACGACGCCAACGAGCGCCGCGCCGATCACGGCGGCGAACCGGCACCGCATCACGACGGGCGGCAAAAGGATGCTCGTGAGCCTCAAGTGCCGCGCGCAGGCTCGGCGGGGGACGGCCGGAAATACACCGGCAGCGGCGGCTGTGTCTCGTAGGCTCCCTCGAGCTGCGCCACCTCCTCCACTGTAAGCTTCGTGTCCAGCGCTTTGACCGGGTCCTCGAGGTGGGCCACCTTGGTCGCGCCGACGATCGGTGCGGTGACACCCGCCTGCTCGAGCAACCAGGCGATGGCGACTTGCGCCGGACCGATCCCGCGCTGGCGCGCGATCGAGGCCACCGCATCGATCACCGCCTCGTCCGCCTTGCGCCGGAACCGATCCTTCGCCATGGGCGAGTGCGAGCGCACCGTATTCGTGCGGCGGCTCCCGGCGAGCAAGCCGCCTCCGATGGGGCTGTACGGGATGAGTCCGATGCCCTCCTCCCGGCAGAGCGGGATCATCTCCCGCTCCTCCTCCCGGTAGAGAAGGCTGTAGTTGTTCTGCATGCTCACAAACCTGGCGAGGTGCAGCTGATCGGCCCGGTAGAGAAGCTTGGCGAACTGGTAGGCCGCCATCGTCGAGGCGCCGATGTAGCGCACCTTGCCGTCTCTGACCACTTGCGTGAGCGCCTCGAGCGTCTCCTCGATCGGGGTCTCGCGATCGAAACGATGGATCTGGTAAAGGTCCACGTAATCGAGGCCGAGCCGCTGCAAGCTCGCATCGATCGCCTCCAGGACGTGCTTGCGCGACAGGCCCCGCTGATTGGGCCCCGGCCCCATCGGGTGGAACAGCTTGGTCGCGATGACCACGTCTTCGCGTCGCACCGCGAACGCCTTCAAAGCGCGTCCGAGGATTTGCTCGCTCTCCCCCGCGGAATAGACGTTGGCGGTATCGAAGAAGCTGATCCCCAGATCGAGCGCCTTGCGCACGATCGCGAAACTGTGCTCCTCGCTCAGCATCCAGTCGGCGCCGCCGCCGAAACTCATGCATCCGAGGCAGATTCGCGACACCTTGAGGCCCGATGAGCCCAACCGCACGTATTGCATTGTGAGAGACTAGCAGGAGCCCCGCCCCGGGCGCCACGCGTGCGCCGGGGGCAAAACGCCGAAGTTGCCGCACCCGCTGGCCGAACCTACAATCGAAAAGCCACCGGCCACGAGCGGTGCATAACAAGCGAACCGTGCCCGCCTGGGCCACGATCACACCTGACGGGGAGCAGCGACGATGAATTCAACCGCCTGGGACTCCTCGTACGAGTGGCGAGCGGTGCTGATTCTGAGCCTTGCGTTCGGGCTCGTCGGAATCGACCGCTTCGTTCTGCCGCCGCTGTTTCCGACGATGATGAGAGACCTGCATCTCAACTATCAGGATCTCGGCAATCTGGTCGGCATACTGGGCGTGTTCTGGGGCACCTCCGCCATCCTGGTCGGAAATCTCTCCGACCGCCTGGGGCGCCGGCGAATTCTCGTGCCGGCTGTCGTCGTGTTCTCGCTGCTCTCCGTTCTGAGTGGCTTCGCTGCAGGGCTCGTGAGTCTGCTCCTCATCCGCGCCGTGATGGGATTCTCCGAGGGCCCGGTCGCCTCGGCGGGCGTTGCGGTCGCCGTCGAGGCTTCCCACCCGCGCCGTCGCGGAATGAACAACGGTTTCTTTCAATGCACGATCGCCCTCTTCGGGATCGGACTTGCGCCGATTCTGGCCACTCAGCTGCTCAAGTACACCTCCTGGCGCGCGGTATTCTGGATCGTCGGGGTCCCCGGGTTGGTCGTGGCGCTGATCATGGCGTTCATCATCCGCGAGCCGTCTGCCCTCACCAACGCACCGCGAGCCGAGGCACCGAAGCGCCCGCCGCTCGGGGCGATGTTCAGGCACCGGAACGTACCGCTGTCGATGATTGCCCTGTTGTGCGCCATGACGGGGATCTTCGTGCTCTCGGCCGTCATGCCGAACTACCTCGTCGACTACCTCAAGCTGACGAACCCCCAGATGGGCTTCGTCACTTCCGCAATCGGCTTCGGCGGCGCCCTCGGGCAGCTCGGGTTGCTCACGCTCTCGGACTTCATCGGACGGCGGTCGGCGACGCTCCTGTCCTTCGCGATCGCGGCCGTCTTCCTGTGGTTCTTCATCCATACCGGTGCGAACCTCCCGACTCTGTTTGGGCTCCTCTGGATCGCAGCAATGTTCAACTTCGGCGCGCTTGCGATCCTCGCCGGCCCGATTCCCGCCGAGGCTGCCCCGCTCGGACTCATCGCCTCGGTGGCCGGGATCGTCATCGGGGCCGGTGAGATCTTCGGCGGCGGAATCGCTCCCTCACTCGCCGGGGCCATCGCGCAGCATCTCGGGATCCAGTACACGCTTTACTTCGCACTCGGCGGGCAGGTCGTGGGCCTCGTGATTGCCGCGTTCCTGCGCGAGACGGCACCGCGCAAGTCGGCCAACACTCGAGGCGGTGCGGTCTCCGAGCTCGACAAGGCGCCCCAACCGGCGCCCTGAGCGCCGCGCCGGCAGCGCTACTGCGGAAGATTTGACTCAGACCTTGAGTCCGATCGAGCGCATCAGCTCCAGGCCGTTGCTGCGGGTCACCACACCGTCGCGCAATGTGAAATCGAATTTGATGCGCCCGTGTTCGATCTCATCCTGGAAATGGACATTCCGCAGCGCCCTTTCCTCGAGGCCCTCGATCTCGGTGAGCGCCAGGTCGTGGGTGCTGACCAGCCCGATCGCGTTCCGCTCCACGAACGCCCGCAGCACCGCCTCGGCGCCGACGCGCCGGTCCTTGGAGTTCGTCCCCTGCAGCAGCTCATCGAGTAGAAACAGCAGCGAGGCCTCCGCGGCAAGATCGTAGAGCTGCCGCAGGCGGGTGATCTCCGCGTAGAACCGCGAGCTGCCCTCCGGCAACGAATCGTTGATGCGAATGCTCCCTCCGACCCGCAGCGGGGTCATCTGCAGGGAGTGGGCCCGCACCGTTGCACCTGCCAGGGCGAGCACGGCGTTGACGCCGACGCTACGCAGCAGCGTGCTCTTGCCCGACATGTTGGACCCGCTCACCATGAGGACACGGGTGCAACCGGAGACATCGACGTCGTTGCGCACGCATTGGCCCAGGGCGAGGAGCGGATGTCCGAGACCGGCGGCGCGAAAGCACGGCTGTCCTTCGACGAACACCGGGAAGGGATCGTCGGGATGCTCGAAGCTGTACTGCGCGAGTGAGGACAGCGCCTCGAACCGGCCCGTCGCCTCGACCCAGGCGCGCACCACACCGCCGTGCGCACGCCGCCAGCGCTCGGCGGCGAGCGCGACCTGCAATGAATAGAGGAGCGGGACCGAGAGCGCCTTGACGATGAGGTTGTCGCGCGATCCGGCCCACTCGGCGATGGTACTCAGCCGGCCGATGCAGCGCGCTGCGGGCTGATCGTGGGAGGAGAGCTCCCTCATCAGCCCCTGGAGCTCGGGAGCCCGAAAGGGCTCGCGCTCGATTCGTGTGAGCAGTCCCGAGAACATGTTGAGGTCCTCGAACGCGCTCTCGGTCGCACGAAGCACCTCGGCAAGCCGGCCGCCCAGCCGATACAGTACCGCCCCCTCGATGAGGATCAGCAGCACGCAGGGGATCGCGATGCCGGTGAGGATCCACGCGACGGCCGCCGCGAGGCACAGCACCGGCAGCAGCACAGCGACATAGCCCATCCAGGGGCGATCGAGCACGTTCGGCGATTCCGCCCACTCGAGCAGCGATTGCGGTTGAACGCCGATGCCGGAGTGCTCACCGAGTACGGCGAGCTCCTCGCGCAGGTCCAGGTGGTCGCGCAGATCAGCGACGCACGCTTGCCGCCTGCGGATCTCCTCCTGCGATGCCCCCGCGAGAAGCCAGCGCGCGAGCGTCTCCTCGCCCATTCGGGTGCGCGTCGCGCACAGCAGCTCGAACAGGCCGCCCGGTCCGAACAGGTCTAGATCGGCAGCATACACGTGGTGCAGGTCGGCGAAGCGCTCACCCTGTTGGCCGCCGCCGGCCCAGCGGTTCTCGAGACGCGCGAGGCCGCGGCGATAGAAAGCCGCAGCACGCTCGGCAGCGGATCGGCGCCGGCGCAAGAGTGCGTGATACCCCACCGCCGCAGCGAATGCCGCCACGGGCGCGATGAGCCACAGCGAGGAGATCAGCCGAGCGTGGAAGGCCCCCCAGGCGATCGCCAGCGCGGCGGCCGCGAGCAGCAGGCGCACCGATCCAGTGCGCTGCTCGAGCAGCGCGATCCGTCTCGCGAGCGCTTCCCGCTCCGCGAGCCGCGTGGTGTACTGATCTGCAGGTGACACACGGTGATTTTATGACACTGCTACGCTCGACGGTCATTGTCGCAGCTCGACCGTGCGGCTACCATCCCGGAGCCGATCAAGAGACACCCCGAAGTCGCCGCGACTCTGCGGAACAGCTTGCTTTACGAGGTCTGCTTCAGGTGATCAATAGTAACCGGCGCCGAACGGTCGGCTCCGGCCGTAACGTCGTGATCCTCGGTCTGCCCCGCGGCCCGTGGCATGACCTCTACCATTTCTTCATGACCATAAGCTGGCCCCGCCTCTTCGCAAGCTATGCCGGTTTCTTCCTCTTCTTCAATTTGCTGTTCGCCGGCGTTTACGCGCTGCAGCCGGGCGACATCGCCAATCCCAGTCCCGCGGGCTATTGGGGCCTCTACTTCTTCAGTGTCGAAACGCTCGCGACCGTCGGCTACGGCGATATGCACCCGCAGACGGTGTTTGCGCACATCGTCGCCTCGGTCGAGATCTTCACCGGATTGATGAGCCTGGCGCTCATTACCGGTATGATGTTCGCCCGATTCTCGAGACCCACGGCACGGATCCTGTTCGCGCGCTACGCGGTGATTCGTCCCTTCGACGGCCGGATGACCCTCATGCTGCGCGCCGCGAACGCGCGGCAAAACATCATCATGGAAGCCTCGGCGCAGCTGCGCCTCATTCGTGATGAGCGCACCGAGGAGGGCTATCGATTCCGGCGAATCTATGATCTGCCGTTGCGCCGTAGCGAGCAGCCCGTCTTTTTGTACGGGTGGAGCGTGCTGCACGTGATCGATGCGCGCAGCCCCCTTCAGGGCGCAACGGCCGACTCACTCGCCGCTGCGAATGCCTACCTCCTGCTGACGATCGGTGGGATCGACGAGACGACCGGTCAGATGCTCATGGCGCGCCAGGAATACCCCGCCTCGGTGCTGCGCTGGAATCACTCGTTCGTCGATGTCTTCACGACCACCGAGGACGGTATCGATCGCTTCGACTACACCAAATTCCACGAGGTGGAGCCGCTGCCGTGATACGGCCTCGGGCTCACAGGTGCGCTAGCATGGGGCTTTCGCGAGGAGAACTCTCATGGCTGACCAGAACCCCATACGCCCTCCGGATTCCCTGCGCCGCGTGGCCCCCAAGCTCTCGAGTCTCACGACTGAGGTCCTGTTCGACGACATTTGGGAGCGCAAGGAGCTTTCCAAGCGTGACCGCAGCCTCATCACCTGCGCCACGCTCGCGGCACTGTACCGCCCGGAGCAGTTGCGGTTTCATCTGCGGCTGGCGCTCTCAAACGGCGTGAAGAAAGACGAGCTCACCGAGCTCATCACGCATCTAGCGTTCTACGCAGGCTGGCCCTGCGCCGTGACCGCCGCGCAGATCGCCGATGAAGTGCTGAATTCGCCCGGCTGAGGCGAGCCGTTCGAGCTCGGCTGTTGCCCGCTCGCAACGGCCGGCTGCACGACGGTTGGTGTACTCAGCGGGAACGCGACCCGTCTCAATGGCGCTGCTTCTGCAGCTCATCGAGTGTGCGCTTCAAGGCCTCGAGCTTCTGCCCGGCCTCCCCGAGCTTGCCCGCGGCGGTGAGCTGCTCGTAGTCGGACAGGTCGCGGGCAGCCGCCGAGATCAAACCCTTCACATCGGCAGCGCCACCGGTGGCCGTCTCGCCTTGAGCAGCGGCCGGTGGTTGCGGCGCTGGGCTGGGAGACGCTTGAGCGCTGAGCGTCGAGGGCGCCCCGCCAAACAGCGCCGCCATGGCGGTCTGGAAATTCGGGCCGTACGCAAGCCGGTCCTGCACCGCGAGCACGACCAGGCGCAGCTCAGGCATCGGGCTGCGCTCGGCCTGCAGGTAGATGGGCTCGGCGTACAGGAGCGCGCGCCCGACCGGGATCACGATCAGGCTGCCGCGGCGCACGTGGGAGCCCTGTTGGTTCCAGAGCGTGAGCTGTCCGGAAAGCTGCGCGTTCTGGTCGATGCGTGCTTCGATCTGCAGCGGACCGTCCACGAGCCGCGTCTTCGGAAAATCGAAGACCATCGCCTGACCGTAGTGCGCTCCGTCACTGCGGCCGGCGATCCAACCGATGAGGTTGTTTCGGTTGGCGGGCGTGAACGGCAGGATTGCAATGAACTCCGGCTCGTGCTCTCCCGGCAGCGTCATGAGCACATAGTTCGGCTCCATCGCTTGCGCGCCCTCGTAGCCGGAGCCGAATCGGCTCGCAATGGTCCACAGATCCTCGCGGTTGTAGAACACGTCCGGGTCGGTCATGTGGTAGAGCGCGTAGACGGCCGCCTGGACGTTGAGCAGGAGCTCCGGATAGCGCACGTGCTCGCGCAGGTCCGCGGGCATTGCCGCGGCGTCTTTGAACAGCGCCGGGAACACGGCGCGATACGCGGCGATCACGGGATCGGCCGCATCGAATACGTAGAAAGTCGTTGCTCCCGTGTAGGCGTCGATGACGATCTTGACGCTGTTGCGGATGTAGTTGAGCTCTCCGTCCTCGAGCTCGTAGCGTCGCGAGTAAGGATAGGTATCCGAAGTGGTGTACGCGTCCATCATCCAGTAGAGCTTGCCCGCGGGGCTCACCACGATGTAGGGGTCCGGATCGAACGTGAGAAACGGGGCGAGCTCCTGGACTCGGTCGCGGATGTTGCGGCGCATCAGGAGTCGGCTGTCGGCGCTCACATCATCGCTGAAGGGCAGCTTGGAGAGATCTCCGCGGTCGAAGGCGATCGCCACCCGGCGCAGGAATCCCCCGAGGCGGATGCCACCGGTCCCGGAGTAGGTGGTGAGATTGTTCGTCTCGCCCTGCGGATAGTTGAATTCCTTCTGCCGTGTTTCCACATAGACGTCGGTGTCGGTGAGCTCCCCGAAATAGATCTCGGGCCGCGTGACGGTGACCCCCGGGATCGTGCTCTGCACGGGCATGTTGCTGAGGACGAGCGAAGGCAGGCCCTCGGGCGTGAACCCATTGACCGGATTCATCGTCAAGCCGTAGCCGTGCGTGTAGATGAGTTTCTCGTTGATCCAGTTACGACTGCTCGGCGGCAGCTTGTCCACGTTGAGCTCACGTGCGGCGAGCATCATCTGATGGATCTGTCCTGCGAACCGATAGCGGTCGATATCGATGTCGGGAAAGTCGTAGTAGGTACGAATCTCCTGGATCTGGCGCAGCGTGTCTTGCAGCGCCCGCCAGTCCCACAGGCGGATGTTCTCGAGCGTCGTGCGATTGGCGAGCGGCTCGACCGCCTCCACGCCGGTATCGGCGGGAAAGGGCCGTGTCTGCACCCGGTCGAGGCCGAAGGCCCGGCGCGTCAGTGCGATGTTATGGACGATGAACGGCCGCTCGCGATCGAGCTGGTTGGGCCTCACGATGAAGGTTCCGACGTACCAGCTCGCGAGGTCGATGGCGAGGAAGCAAGCGATCGCAGGCACGACGGCTGCGATGAGCCAGCTCGGACGGGGAGCCGCCACCGCGCCGATGGCCGCGCCGGCCGCGCCCGCGAGCAGCGCGATCGAGACGGCCCAGAGCCCAGCGAGCGTGATATGCGCATCCGTGTACGTGACGCCGGCGAAGATGACATTGTCCTGAAAGAGCCGGTCGAAGCGGCTGAGGTACACCCGCGCGGCGATGAGCAGCAGCAGCGCCGCGACGGTAGCCGACAAAGCACGCCAGGATGCGACCGAACCCGTTGCAGGACGGCGCACGACGAATATCCGCGCGCCGCTCGTCATGAGAACGAAGACGCCTGCGACGACGCACACGATCACGGCGAGCATCAGGAGCCACCCGGTGATGAGATCCCAGGCGGGGAGCGTGAAGAGGTAAAAGCTGAGCGGCCTGCCGAAAATCGGGTCGGCTGCTCCGGTCTGTGGCGCGTACCACCAAAGCGCCAGGACGCTCCAGCGAGAGGCCATGCTCGCACCGGTGGCAACGCCGATCACGAGTGAAGCGATGAGTGCGATGAAATCCAGGATCGGCACGACGGGCACGTTGACGCTCTGCCGGTTGATGAGAATCATCCCATCGAGCAGCTCGCCGAGGTGGCCGGGCCGCAGCGCCCGGAACGCACCGTAGAGCGCCACGAACGTGAGCACTGCGAAAATCGCGAAGATGGCGATCTGCAGGTCGAGCCGCTTCCAGAAGACCGAGGCATACCCGAGCGACGCGAACCACAGGGACCCGACGTAATACGAAACGGTCGTCGAGAGGGCGTAAGCGATGATGATGAGCGCCACCACCGCCACGATGAGATTCGGCCGGCGCCTTCTTCGGGGGGCGCCCCGTGGGAAGAGCTTGGCCTCTTCGCGTGGGTCGCGGCTCATCGCCGTCCTCTTTATCGCGCGGGAATTCGCGACGATTGCTGAGGAATCGATTCTACGCCGTTGCGCGCTTACAATTCCGCTTGTCAGATCCCCAAGAGGTGACCCTTGAACACCGCCCGCGTGGCACTCGCCGTCTGTGCAGCATCGATCGCACTCGCAACCGCCGCTGCGAGTCCGGGGCCGAGCGCTATTGCGCCGGTCACCCCCATCGCGGTACCGACCGACCAGCCTTACCCCGGCGAGATTCACCTGGCGGTCGATGCGACCGACGTCGGCCGGCACATCGTGCGGGTGCGGGAAACTCTCAGCGGCGCCGGGCCGGACACGGTGCTGCTCTTTCCGAAGTGGCTCCCCGGTACCCATGCGCCCGAGGGGCCGATCGATCGCCTGGCGGGCATCGAGATCACGGCGGGTGGCTCCCCGGTCGGCTGGACGCGCGATCCGGTCGATGTGTACGCCTTTCGCGTTCACCCGCCTCAAGGCACCGGCACGCTGCAGATCGAGTTCGAATATCTCGCGCCGACCAGCCGCGATATGGGCGCAGAGGAGATCAGCCCCGATCTGCTCATCCTCGAATGGAACGACCTGGTCCTCTACCCTGCCGGGTACTTCAGCCGGCGCATTCCCGTGGAGGTGACCCTGACCCTGCCCGAGGGCTGGCAGTTCGGCACGGCTCTGGAGACGGATCACACGAGCGGCGCGAGCACCACGTTCAAGCAGGTGCCGCTCAACACGCTGGTCGACAGTCCACTGTATGCCGGACGGTACACGGCACGGTTCGACCTCGACCCGGGTGGACCTGCCCCGGTGCATCTCGACCTGTTTGCGGACCGGCCGGAGCTTCTCGATGTGAACCCCGACGAGCTTGCGGCCTACCGCAGGCTCATCCAGCAGGCCTACAAGCTCTTCGGCTCCCACCACTACTCGCACTACGACTTCCTGTACTCGCTCAGCGATCAAATCGAGCAGCAGGGTCTCGAGCACCATCAGTCGAGCGAGGACGGAAGCTCCCCGGATTCCTTCACTGATTGGAACGGCACTGCGTCCGAGCGGGATCTTCTGTCCCACGAGTACACGCACTCCTGGAACGGCAAGTTCCGCAGGCCCGCAGACCTTTGGACGCCGAACTTCAACGTACCGATGCAGGACAGCCTGCTCTGGGTTTACGAGGGACAGACCCAGTACTGGGGCGAGGTGCTGGCGGCACGTGCGGGCCTGCGAACGCGCGAGCAAACGCTCGATGAGCTCGCAGGCATTGCGGCCTACGCGCAGGTCGAGCCCGGCAGGCAGTGGCGTGCGCTCGAAGACACGACGAACGATGAGATCATCAATCCGCGTCGTCCCATGGCGTGGCGCGACTGGCAACGCTTCGAGGACTACTACGAGGAGGGTGCGCTCATCTGGCTCGATGCCGATACGCTCATCCGCGAGCGCTCGCATGGGCGGCGCTCGCTCGACGATTTCGCGCGCGCGTTCTTCGGCGTCGATAACGGAAGCTTCGTCACCGTGACCTATACCTTCGACGACCTGGTGAGGGCGCTCAACGCGGTGCTGCCGTACGACTGGGCGGGTTTCCTGCACGAGCGCCTGGACTCGATCGACCGGCACGCACCCCTTGCGGGGCTCGAGCAGGGCGGATACCAGCTGACCTACAGCGACACACAGAGCGCGTACCAGCGCACGGCCGAGGAGCATTCGCATCGGATCGATCTGCTGTACTCGATCGGAATCCGCATCAACGACCGGGATATGCCGGGAAGCATCGGCGAAGTTCTGTGGAATGGCCCCGCCTACCGGGCGAAACTCACTGCAGGGGATCAGATTCTGGCCGTGAACGGCACGGCCTACAGCGCCGACATCCTCAAGGATGCAATCCGCTCCGCCCGCACGAGCAGCTCACCCATCGAGTTGATCGTCAAATCGGCTGAACATTTCGTGGTGGTGCACATCGACTATCACGGTGGGCTGCGCTATCCGCACCTGGAACGCGACCGCTCCCAGCCCGCGCGCCTGGACAGCATCCTCGCCCCGCGGGAGTGATGATTCGCGAGAGCGCCCGTATGAATGATTCGACCGCGTACGAGGCCTTCCGCGCGCTGCATGCCCGGGCGAGCGCATTCATCATGCCGAATGCCTGGGATGGCGCCTCGGCGGTGCTGCTCAAGCGCGCCGGCTTCGAGGCCCTGGGCAGCTCCTCGCTCGCGATCGCCTTCGCGATGGGCCGTCAGGACGGACGCCACGCCGTCGATCGGGCAGAGGCGATCGCCAACGCCGCCCTCCTCACGCAACTCACCGGCTTGCCCGTCAACGGAGATCTCGAGGACGGGTTCGGCCCCGATCCCGAGGACTGCGCCGCAACCGTGCGCGCCGCGATCGATGCCGGGCTTGCCGGTCTCGGCATCGAGGACACCACCGCCGATCCCGCCGATCCCATCCACGCATTCGATCCGGCCGTAGCCCGCGTGCGGCGCGCGGCACAGATCGCCCGCGGGCGCATCCTGCTCACGGCCCGCACCGACAATTTCCTCCACGATCGTCCCGACCTCGAGGACACGATCAGGCGGCTCACGGCCTTCGCGGAGGTGGGAGCGGACGTGCTCTATGCTCCCGGTCTTCCCGACATGGAGGCCATTCGCGCCGTGGTGCGCGCCGTTGCACCAAAGCCCGTCAACGTTCTGATCGGACCGCGCACCGGTGCAGTGTCCCTCGCGGCGCTGGGGGCCGCAGGAGCGCGTCGGGTGAGTGTGGGCGGTGCGCTCTATCGGCAGGCGATGGGGACCGTGGTCCGCAGCGCCCAGGCCCTCCGCGCCGGTGATCTCGCCTGCCTCGGGGGCGGCGTGTCCATGGCCGAGATCGCCGGACTGCTCCCCTGACCGGATGGGGCTCAGCCGCCCGAGAGGGCCTTCTGGAACTCCGCGCTCTGCAACATCGAGCTCACCGTGTTGACGATCGCATCCGAGAGAACTTCGTAGTAATCCTCGAGCTCGTAGGAGCGGCCGAAGCGGCGGGCATCGCCCGAGGCGACTCCGCTCCAGAGCGTGCGGCCTCCGCGACCCACGACCGTCAGGTGCACGGCGACGACGGACTGGTAGGTGCTGGTCTCCCTCACGAAGAATTGCCGCACCTCGCCCCTGACGATCACGGCGCCGCCGCTATCGACCGTCTTGAGTCCCGCCTTGTCGAAGAGCCCGCGCATGTGGCTGCTGACGAACGCGCCCACGTCATCGTCGGTCGAGACGGGCCTCGGCTTATCCTCCTCGCGGTTCTCTCCGATCAGCTTCTTGTCGGGGCGCGCGTCGGTGAAGGTCTCGAACTGGATCGCCGTGTCCGTCATCTGCATGGTGCCCAAACGCAGTTCCGAGGTCGGTCTCCACTCGAGCGGAACGTGCTCGAGCAGTGCAGGCTTTGCGTAGGCGACGAGTGTCGCGGCGATCGAGACGAGGAAGAAAGCGAATCGCGTGCGCATGAGGGCTCCTGGCTGCGAGGTCAGGTGGGTGAATGGTGGGTGGGTAACCTCACTTCTCCTTGCTGTAGTCGTACCACACCGCCTCGATGTTGTGGCCGTCGGGATCGTGGACGAATGCGGCGTAATAGCCGGGCCAGTAATCCCGGTACCCAGGGGCGCCATTATCCTTGCCGCCGGCGGCAAGTGCGGCTTCGTAGAAGGCCTGCACCTCCTCGCTCGATTTCGCTTCGAACGCGAGGTGCAGCCTCACGATGCGGCTCTGATGGCTGATCCAGAAGTCCGTGTTCTTGCCGTCATTGAAGCCGGCCGACTCGCCGAACTCCATATTATTGCGGTAGCCGAGAGGTTGGAGGGCCTTCATGTAGAAGGTCTTCGATTTTCGGTAATGGCTGATCGGAAGCGTCGTGTGCGCAATCATCGTTTCCCCCTCTCAAGTGGGACGCAACGCGACCGCGATCGGCAGGCGCGCCGCGCGGATTGCTGGAAGCAGGCCGCCCAGGAGCCCGATGGCACAGGCCCATGCGATGCCGATTCCGACCAGGCTCGGTCCGACGAGCAGCCGGAACGCCACTTCGCTGTTGAACTGCCCGCCCCCGGTGCTGAGCGCATTGCCATTGAACAGCAGCCACGCGACCGCTGCACCGAGCAGTGCGCCGATGAGCGACAGCAGCAAGCCCTCCGCGAGCACCGACACCACCACCCCAGAGGAGCCGAAGCCGATCGCGCGCAGCGTGGCAATCTCCGCGGTGCGGGCCGCGACCGCGGAGTAAAGCGTATTGAGGGCGGTGAAGACGGCACCGACCGCCATGATCGCGCCGACGACCGTGCTCAGGAGGTAGAGCAGGGCCGTGATTCCCTTCGCCTGGCCGCTGTAGTAGTCCTGCTCGCGATCCACGTCGATATCCAGGGAGGAATTCGCGAGCAGCGCGCGGCGGAAAGGCTCGAAGGATGCGGGCGAATTGAGCCGCACGGTCACGGAGCTGTATGCGCCCCAGTTGAAGGCGGACATCAGCGTGTGCACGTCTGTCAGGATCTCCGACTCGTGCGAGTCGCCTCCGCTCGTGAACCGGCCGACCACCGTCCAGCGGGTGCCCCCAAGATCGACCGGGTGGCCCACGTCGAGCCCTGAGAACTGGGATGCAGCGGCCGAGCCGACGATGACCTCGCGCAGCCCCGGGCGAAACTTTCGTCCGGCGACGAGATGCCATTCGGGGTGCACGAGAAACGCGGCCGCGCTGACGCCCCTCAGCGTGACACCCGCCTCGTCGCCGTCGGAGCGCTTGGGAAGGTTCACTCCGACGATGTAATCCGGGTCTGCGGCTGCTTCACCGTGCGGACCCCGGACCACCCCGGGGGCGCCCTCGACAGGTTCGAGCCATCCGATGTCGAAGCCGCTCAAGCCCTCGCTGGTCGCCGCCTTATGGAGGACGATGGCACGCGAGGGGTCGCCCGTGCTCACGAACGCGCGACTGAGTCCCGTTGCCATGCCGAGGACCGACACGAGTACGCCGACGACTCCGGCGACTCCGATGACCACGACGAGGGAGGCTGCGGGGCGCTGGGGCACGCTGCGCAGGTTCATGGCCGTGACGGCGGCGATCTGCTTCCACATGTGGAGTCCCCCGAGCCTTTCAGCGCGCGGCGAGCGCCGTCGCCACGTCGAGCTTCGATGCCCGCCACAGCGGAGGCACGGAGCTCACGATCGCAAGACACACGGCGATCGCGAACCCGGCCCCGATCACGGACAGGGGGATAGGTATGGCGCCGAGGCCGATGCGATGCATGAGCGGAGGGAATGCGACTGCTGCGAGCGCGAGGCCGCATATCGCGGCGCCGAGGCAGAGCAGCAGCGACTCGAGCATGACCAGCATGGCGACGATGGCGTTCGAGTAGCCGAAGGTTTTCAGGACCGCGAATTCACCGAGGCGCACGCGCAGCGACTGCATCATCGTGTTCGCCGTGAGCGCAAGCAACGTGAACAGGACGGCTCCAATGATCGAATCCACGATGAAGCGGATGTTGCCTGTTTGCCGGATCTGCGACTGCGCCATCTCCTTCTCGGTCTGGGTCAACGTGGGCGTGCCCGAATTGCGGAAGAAGGCGTCGATCTGCCGGCTGATGCGGGTTCCACTCGCCGGGTCCTTGATCCCGACGATGAACGCGGACGCCTGGTCCTTCTCGCCTCCGCCCTGCGCGAAGTAGTCGTAGTTCATCAACAGCCCGTTCGCCGGTTGGGTGTTGTTCTTGTAGTGGAAGATGCCGACGACATCGAACGTCCAGGCGTAGCTGCCGTTCGGATGCCGCCAGATGGGCGTGGCGACGGTGATGTGGTCACCGACCTTCCACCCGAACTGCTTCGCGGTATCCGCGCCGATGAGCGCACCCGTACGGGTACGGAGCATCGCCGCGCGCTCATCCGCCGGCAGCACGAGCTCCGGGTAGACTTTGAAGAACGGCGCCATGTCGAGCGCGGTGCCGCCGACCCCGTTCTTCGGATCCTGGTAGTAGCCGCCGAAATAGCCTTGCGCGGCCACGGCGGTCACCCCCGGAATGCGCGCGATGTCATTGCGCATGCCGATCGGCATCCAGTGCGTGAAGCCCGCGCGGGCCAGCACCTCCAGGCGCGTATCGCTCATCGAGTTGATTAGCTCATCGATCCCGCCGAGCACGCCGTGGAGCACGCCGAAGAGCAGGAAGGCGGCCGTGACCGATAGGAACGTGAGCAGCGTTCGCAGCCGGCTGCGGCAGAGGGCGGCCCAGACGAGCGGGAGGTACTTCATGGGACGGTCGCCGGCGACGGCGCTCGGGGCCGTCGCATCCTAGCTTAGACTCCCCTGAGCCGCATGCGGTTTAATTCCTTGCTACGATCATGATCCAACGACCGCCGAACACCAATCGGGGAGGGGCTGATGAGTTCTCGTAAGCTGTGCCGGGTTGCCGCATGGGGTGGCGCCTTTGTGTTCCTGGCGAGCTCGGCGGCGATGGCTGCCGACTACGCCACCATCGTTCTCAGCGTCGAGGTCGCCCGGCCTGCGGATACGGTCTGGAAGAGGATCGGCGGCTTCTGCGACATCGGGGCGGTGCTGAAGATGAAGTGTGCCTACACCTCGGGCAGCGGCGGCCTCGGAACGGTGCGACGGCTCGCCGATCGCATCGATGAGGTGATGGTGGGCGAAAGCGCCCATTCCTATACCTACACCCAGCCCGACTCGAAGGTGCTCTATCACGGCACGGTAGCGGTCGAGTCCACCGGGCCCGACAGCTCGAAGATCGTCTACAGCCTCTTCTACGACCAGTCGAATCTCGACACCGATGCCGCACGGGCGAAGGCGCGCGATCAGCGCACGAAGGCCTTCACTCGGGCGCTCGATACGATGAAGCACATCGCCGAGGGCAGCTAGCCCGTAAGGCTCACATCTGCACATCCTCATGCCGACCCGGGCCCATCTGGGCGCATTCCGCCGATCTGGGGTTACACTTATCACCTCCGAGAGCTTTGCGGCTAGGAGACAAGCTTGAAATGTCCCCAGTGCAACGTTGACCTCACGCCCGCGGTTCGGCATCGGCTCAAGATCAACACCTGTCCGTCTTGCAAGGGCATGTGGCTGGAGCATCCGGAACTCGAGCAGCTCGAAGACGAGGTGTTCGATTTCGGCGAGCATGCCAAAGGCACGTTGGTCGCCGACCTGACCGCGACGAATCACAAATGTCCGGAGTGCAATACTCTGCTGCAGCGCTTCCGATATCGCTTCTACGATCTAGAGATGGAGCTCTGCCCGAATGAGCACGGCTACTGGCTCGAGGAGAGCGAAGACACGCGGGTCTTGCAGATCATGAAGACCGAGGAGAGGGACCTCAAGCGCAAGTGGCGCGCCGAGGATCAGTGGGCGGCTATGCGTCGGCACATGCATTCGCGCTCATTTCTGAGCAAGCTGCGCGACCTCTTCCAGCGGTAGCAGATCAGGCGACTTCGAGTGAAGGCAGATTGAATGCATCGATCGCCTTCCAGTCCTCCCCGCGTGGATACGCGACGGAAATCGCGCGGATCCTGGCGAAGTCGACGTCCTCTCCGGTGAAGGCGATCTTGCCTTCGGCCTGATAGGCTTCGATGGCCCGCAGCAACATGCCCTGGGCGCGCAGGATGACCAGATCGCACCTTCCGAGGTGCTGCTTGCTGCGGTCGACGATCGGTCCCATCGACTCCTGGACGACGAAATCCTCATAAGCATTGCCGCGTCCGACGATGCCGCTCCAGTGGCCTCGTTTCATCGCCTCGCGATCCTGGTGCCACAGGTTGTCACGACCGCCCATATCGGAATTGAAGAAATCCGGATCGCCCGAATTGCGGCCGTAGACGCTCATCCAGTCGACCGGCATCGGCCCGTGAGCGTTGAAGCCGATGTACCACTGGGCCGTCCACTCATCATCGATGGGGATCGAGCAGCACGCGAGCCCCGGCCCACCCGGGGTCGAGGGAATGAAGGAGAAAAACGGCAGGGCCACCTCGCGGATGCGAGCGTAGCAGCGCCCATTCGGCTGCTCGCGGAGCGCGCCCTCGCGGAAGCCATAAGGCTTGGCGACGAACTCGAAGGTGGGCGCCGTGTTGTCGAGCATATAATCGGATTCAGCCTTGAAGACTTCGCGTCCCACCGAGCTGCCGATGTTGGAGGAATGCAGGAAGCTCACATGCGCTGAATCCAGGAGAGCCTCGAGCCCTTGCAGCCAGTTGCAGTGAATGATCCCGCGACGCGGGGAGACCTGATTCGCCTCGAGGGCCGTAAACTCGAAGGCGGGAAACCTCGGCGGGTTTGCCTTGTTCTT
This sequence comes from Gammaproteobacteria bacterium, assembly GCA_030040235.1. The sequence continues at coordinate 34,713 of JASHUC010000040.1, forward strand.
GCCCATATAGACCCAGATGAGCCCACCCGCCTCGTGAGTCGGATGGCTGCGCACGGGAACACCGGCGGCGAAGCGCTCGCGACCGGCACGCAGCTCGGTCGGAGCGTCGACGCATTTACCGTCGACCGAGAACTTCCAGCCGTGGAAGATGCACCGCAGGCCCCCCTCCTCGTTCCTCGCGAGCGCAAGGCTCGCGCAGCGGTGCGGGCAGGCCTCCTGCATGAAGCCGACGCGGCCGTCGGTGGCGCGGAAGGCAACGCAGTTCTCCCCGAACAGGCGCACCCGCTCCGGGGCGCCATCCACCTCGAGCTTGGCCGAGCGGCAGGCCGGAACCCAATACTCCCGCAGAAAATCGCCCATCGGCGTGTCCGGTCCGACGCGCGTGAGAAGCTCGTTCTGTTCGGGTTTGAGCATGCTTGATCTCTGCGGGCTGATCCGACACGCGAATTTTACTTCTGATACGTTCGATAGCCAAACGCGACGGCAATGACAATGCCCACGGTCTATACCATCGGTCACTCGACGCGGACGAGCGAGGAGCTCGTGGCCATGCTTCACGGGGTTGCGGTGGACCTCCTGGTCGATGTGCGTTCGGTGCCGCGCTCCCGCACCAACCCGCAGTTCAATGCGGACGTGCTGCCCGGGACTCTGAAGCCGCATGGCATCGGTTATCGGTACATCCGCGCACTGGGCGGCTGGAAGCGCACCTCAGGCGCGACGTCCTCACCCAACGCTTACTGGCAGAATGCGTCCTTTCGCGCCTATGCCGATTACGCCGGTACCGAGGCATTCCGCGCCGGGTTTGAGGAGCTCTGTGACCTCGCCGCCGAGCATTGCTGCGCGGTCATGTGCGCGGAGGCTCTGTGGTGGCGGTGCCACCGGCGAATCATTGCCGACTATCTTCTCGCTCGGGGCTTCGCCGTCGCGCACATCCTTGGTCTCCATCACGTCGAGCCGGCCGTACTCACGCCGGCCGCTCAAGCGCTCCCGGGTGGTGCGCTCGTCTATCCCGCGGCGGCGCCAGGCTGAGAAATAACCCGGTCCGAGGCGCCGAACGACGCCCCGGACCGGAATCGGAATGCATCAGGCCTTGAGCTCGAACCCTCCGAGTGCCGGGTCCGAGAAGCTGTCCCTGCCGGTCTCGACGTGCCCGGCGAGGCGATAGTTGAACGTCGGGTCCTGTGCGACGGTGACGATCACGTCGTACCAGCCGAAGAAGCTCTCCCGCGACCACAGGTCCTCGAAGCTCTGGCCGGGTTCCAAGAGCTGGGTGACCACGAAGCCACTGTAGGCATCGAGCACGCTGACCGTAGCGTTTGCGACACCCACGTTGGTGATCCGCCAACCGATCGAGCCCTGGCCATTGGTGTCGTAGCTTTCGCGCACTTCGAGCGCCGCCGCGCCGGCACCGGTACTGCCCTTGAAGTAGCGCGTGAAGCCATTCGGCGCATAGACCGAGAGATCATACGTGGGACTTTCGGTCCATGTTCCCGATAGGGTCTTGCCGGCTTCGACCGTGTAGGCGCGCACGTTGTCCGCGGAATTCCCCGA
>JASHUC010000439.1 GCA_030040235.1 Gammaproteobacteria bacterium
GGTCGCCGTGTGGCAGGCCGCGGGCGATGCGGTCGAGCACGCGCGCAGCGGCGCCGGCCCCGCCTACATCGAGGCGCGCACCTATCGCATCCAGGGACATCTCGAGGCGGAGGCGCTCTTTCTGCAGGGAGGCAAGTACCGCGAGCAGTCGGAAATCGACGAGTGGCGCAAGCGCGATCCCATCGAGCGGATGCAACAGCGCCTCACGGCGGCCGGCCTCAAGGCGGCGGACCTCCAGGCGATCGATGCGCGCATCGGCCGCAGGGTCGAGGAAGCCGTCCAGTTCGCGAAGGACAGCGAGCCTGCCAATCCGGAGCTTCCGTTTGAGTTGATGTTCGTCGGTCAGAGAGCCTGATCGCCGCAAGCCCGACAAGAGAGTAACGACACATGGCCCGCAAGCGCTACACCCACGCGATCAACGAGGCGCTCATCGAGGAGATGAGCCGCGATCCGAAAGTCATCGTGTACGGCGAGGACGTGGAGCTCGCCATCATGGGCGATACCCGCGGACTGCTGGACAAGTTCGGCCGCGAACGCATTCGCAACACTCCGATCTGCGAGGCGACGCTCACCGGAATGGCGGTCGGGGCCGCCGCGGCCGGCTGTCGCGTCGTCGTGCACATGATGTTCTCGAATTTCATCTACACCGGATTCGACGCCATCGCCAACCAGATGGCAAAGCTGCACCTCATGACCGGCGGCCAGGCCGTCATGCCCATCACGATCATCGCCGCGTACGGCGGCGGTGGCTCGAACGCCGCGCAGCACTCCGACAGCGGCTATCCGGTGCTCGTGAACCTCGGCGGTGTGAACGTCGTGATGCCGGCCACGCCGGCCGATGCCAAGGGGCTGCTGAAGAGCGCGATCCGCGGCAACAATCCGACCTTCTTCATGGAAGCGATCGGCCGCGGCGGCGAGATGGGCGAGGTGCCCGATGAGGACTACACCGTTCCGTTCGGCAAGGCCGCCACCGTGCGCGCGGGCAAGGACGTGACCCTCATCGCGATCGGCTCGATGCTCAAGCCCACCCTCGAAGCCGCAAAGAAGCTCGAAGCCGCAGGTATCCAGGCCGAAGTGGTCGATCCTCGCACGCTCGTGCCGCTCGATGAGGACGCGCTCGTCGCCGCCGCGCGCAAGACCGGCCGCGTCGTCGTGGTGGACGAAGCCCGCGACCGCTGCAGTGCCGCGAGCCACATCGCCGCCGTGCTCGCGGACAAGGCGTTCGGCTACCTCAAGGCGCCGATCAAGCGCGTGACGGTGCCGAACGTGTGCATGCCGTACGCGCCGAATGCCGAGAAGGTCATGATTCCCGATGCCGATCGCATCGCGCGCACCGCGACCGAGAGCGCCCGGGCCTGAAAAACTGCCGAACCATGCGCGTGAACCTGAAGTTGAGCCGCGTCGGCATGAACATGCAGGAAGCGACCATCGCCAAGTGGCACAAAAAGCCCGGCGAGGCGTTCAAGACCGGCGAGGCGATCTACGAGATCGAAACCGAGAAAGTCACTCAGGAGATCGCTGCCACGGGTGATGGAACGCTGCTGGAGATCTTCGTGCCTGAGGGGGAGAACGCTGCCGTGGGCGCTGCGGTGTGTGCGGTCGACATGAAGCTGTAGCTCATGGATTACAACCTCATCTCCTGCGACGACCACCTCGACCTCAACCAATTGCCCGAGGACCTCTGGACGGAGCGCTTGCCCGGCAAGGATCGCGAGCGTGCGCCCCACATCGAGGAGCGCGATGGCCTGTGGATGTGGATCTGCGAGGGCAAGCCCTGGGGCAGCTGGACGGGCCGGAACAAGGGCTCGAAGGCTCCGAAGCCGATCTATACGGCATTCGATCGCGGCGGGGTGAGCGATCTCACCGAGCGCCGCCCGGCCGTGCCGAAGCTGCGTCTGGCGGATATGGACCGCGACGGCATCCACACGCAGGTCATCTTCGGTCCCGTCACCTCCATCAAGAACGATGATCCGGCCTTCGCGGACGAGCTGCACCGCATCTACAACGACTGGCTCGGGGAGTTCTGCACGGCCGCCCCCGACCGTCTGCTCGGCGTGCCGATGCTGCCGCCGAATCCCGAATCCGCCGCGCAGGAGGTCTATCGGCTCGCCCAGCGCGGCGGGGTACATCAGGCGAACCTGCAGATCGCCGCCGCCGAGCCGCGCCTGCACGATCCACGCTGGGAAGCGCTGTGGAATGCGCTCGAGGAAACGGGGATCGTCCTTTCCTGGCACGTGACGGTGATTCTGCCTCCGCCCGGGGACCCGGGCCGCGGCAACATCGCCGGCAACTTCACGCACATGAAGGGCTTCATCACGCAGTTTCTCGACGCCTTCGTCGATCTGTTCGCGTGGGCCATTCTCGAGCGCCATCCGAAATTGAAGATCGTGATCGCGGAGTCGGGCGCGGGATGGCTGCCCTGGGTCGTCGAGGAGCTCGACTATCGTCACTGGCGAACCTGGGAAGCCGAGGCCTTCTACCGCGACAAGGGCGGCATCCCGCACAAGACGAAGCCCTCGGAGCTCTTCAAGCGCCAGATCTACTCCACCTTCCAGCAGAGCCCCGTCACCATGCGGCTCCTCGAGTTCTACGGCGACAATCTGCTCTGGGCGACGGACTATCCCCACCCGGACAGCATCTGGCCGAACTCAATCGCGACTCTCAAGCGCACGATGGGCCATCTGCCCCCGGCGATGGTCAAGAAGATCACCCACGACAACGCCGCGAAGCTCTATGGCTTGAGCGTCTGATCGCCCGGACCCGGAGGTCCAAGTGCGGGGATCTTTCTCCAGAAAATTCAAAATGATGTGACGCGCGATTCCTGCGGAACCTGATAGGCTCCGGGTCGCGGTTCGCCGCCTCGGAGCGGGTCACCGGTGCCGGACCTGCATACCGTGCGATTACGCCCGATAATGGCGACCCGAACCCCCTCAAGTCCAGCGTGGGCTGCGCCTGCGGAGAACGCGATTGGCCACGACGAAGTCGAGTACTCACAGTCCCGGTGATGATCACGCCAAGGTACGCAGATTCGAGCATCCGGGACGCGGACGCGTCCGGGCGCGAGCGGTACCCAAGGGTCGGCAGGTCGACCCCCACGCCGCGGACACCATCAAGGCGCTGCTCGGGGATGCCCCGCGCGACCGCGACCTCCTGATCGAGCACCTCCACAAGATTCAGGACACCTACGGACAGATCTCGGCCGCGCATCTGGCAGCACTCGCCGAGGAGATGAGTCTGTCGTTCGCCGAGGTGTTCGAGACGGCGACGTTCTACGCGCACTTCGACGTCATCAAGGAAGGCGAGCGGGAGATCCCCGCATTGACGGTGCGGGTCTGCGACAGCCTCACGTGCGCGATGTTTGGCTCGGAGCGATTGCTCGGCGAGCTACAGAGGCAGTTGGGTGAGGGCGTGCGCGTGGTACGAGCCCCGTGTGTCGGGTTGTGCGACCATGCCCCCGCCGTCGAAGTGGGGCACAACTTTCTCAAGCGCGCCACCCACGAGACCGTCAAGACGGCGGTCACTCACGGTGACACCCACCCGCACATCCCCGACTACATCGATTACGAAGCCTACCGGGCCGCCGGCGGCTATCGGACGCTCGAGCGCATACGCGCGGGCGCTTTGCCCGTCGAGGATGTCCTGAAAGTCCTCGACGACGCGTCCCTCAAGGGGCTGGGAGGAGCTGGGTTTCCGACGGGCAGGAAGTGGCGCTCCGTGCGCGGCGAAGCGGCTCCACGACTCATGGCCGTCAACGGTGACGAGGGTGAGCCCGGCACCGTCAAGGATCAGTATTTCCTCAATGCCGATCCGCATCGCTTCCTCGAGGGAATGCTGATCGGAGCGCACGTCGTCGAGGCGCAGGCGATTTACGTCTACATCCGTGACGAGTACCCGATCGCGCGGCAGATCCTGGCGACCGAGATGGCCAAGTTGCCGGCCGGCGGCCCGAAGATTCACCTGCGCCGCGGCGCCGGCGCCTACATCTGCGGCGAGGAGTCCTCGATGATGGAATCGATCGAGGGCAAGCGAGGTCTGCCCCGTCACAAGCCGCCGTTCCCCTTCCAGGTGGGTCTGTTCGGCCGGCCGACGCTCATCAACAACGTGGAGACGCTTTACTGGGTGCGAGACTTGATCGAGCGCGGCACGGACTGGTGGAACGGTCACGGCCGAAACGGCCGGCGGGGCTTGCGCTCCTATTCGGTTTCCGGGCGCGTGAGCCAGCCGGGCGTGAAGCTCGCGCCGGCCGGGATCACGGTTCGGGAGCTCATCGAGGAGTTCTGCGGCGGCATGCTCGAGGGACACCGGTTTGCGGCCTACCTGCCCGGAGGCGCATCGGGCGGAATTCTTCCCGCATCGATGCACGACATTCCGCTGGATTTCGGCACGCTCGAGAAGTACGGCTGCTTCATCGGCTCGGCAGCAGTGATCGTGCTCTCCGACAAGGACGATGTGCGCGCCGCGGCACTCAATCTGATGCGTTTCTTCGAGGACGAGTCCTGCGGGCAGTGCACGCCGTGCAGAGTAGGCACGCAGAAGGCGCGCGTCCTGATGGAGAGCCGGGTGTGGGATACCGCCCTCCTCGATGAGCTGTCGCAGTGCATGCGCGATGCCTCGATCTGCGGCCTGGGCCAGGCCGCGGCCAACCCTTTGACGAGTGTGATTCGCTACTTCCCCGAGCTTTTTCCTCCGGTCGCCAAAACCGTTTGAGCCAGTAAGCCCTTATGAGCACTGAGAAGCGAAACCTGACCCAGCCCGCCGTCTCGTTCGAGCTCGATGGCAGGACCGTCGAAGCCCGGCCGGGCGAGACGATCTGGGCTGTCGCGCAGCGCCTCGGCACGCATATTCCGCACCTTTGCCACAAGCCCGAGCCCGATTACCGCCCCGATGGCAATTGCCGCGCCTGCATGGTGGAGATCGAAGGCGAGCGTGTCCTTGCCCCTTCTTGCAAGCGCGCCCCGGCGAACGGCATGAAGGTGAAGACGGCGACCCCCAGGGCAGCGAAAGCCCGCGCGATGGTCATGGAGCTGCTCATCGCCGACCAGCCCGAGCGCGCAACGTCGCACGATCCGTCCTCGCACTTCTGGAGCCAGGCGGACTTCGTGGGCCTCACCGCGAGCCGTTTCCCCACGGAGCCACGCTGGAAAGCCGATGCGAGCCATCCGGCGATGCGCGTGAATCTCGATGCCTGCATTCAGTGCAATCTCTGCGTGCGCGCGTGCCGTGAGATTCAGGTGAACGATGTGATCGGCATGGCCTACCGCTCTCACGGGGCGAAGGTGGTGTTCGACTTCGACGACCCGATGGGACAGTCGACCTGTGTGGCGTGCGGAGAGTGTGTGCAGGCCTGCCCGACCGGAGCCCTCATGCCGGCCGCCTATCTCGATGCGAATCAAACCCGCACCGTCTACCCGGACCGGTCGGTCGATTCGCTGTGCCCGTACTGTGGCGTCGGCTGTCAGGTCTCCTACAAGGTCAAGGACGACAGAATCCTCTACGCCGAGGGGCGCAACGGACCCGCCAACCACAACCGTTTGTGCGTCAAGGGACGCTTCGGGTTCGACTACGTCCACCATCCGCATCGCCTGACGAAGCCGTTGGTCCGGCTGGATCAGCGCGGCAAGGACGCCTACGACCAGGTGGATCCCGCCAATCCGTGGACGCATTTCCGGGAGGCGAGCTGGGAGGAGGCGCTGGACCGCGCTGCCGCGGGCCTCAAAAGCCTCCGCGACACTCACGGCGCGAAGGCGCTGGCCGGCTTCGGCTCCGCGAAAGGATCGAACGAGGAGGCGTATCTCTTCCAGAAGCTCGTCCGCACCGGCTTCGGATCGAACAACGTAGACCACTGCACACGGCTCTGCCATGCCTCCTCGGTGGCGGCTCTCATGGAAGGGCTCAACTCCGGAGCCGTCTCGGCGCCTTTCGCGGCGGCCCTCGATGCCGAGTTGATCATCGTCGTCGGGGCCAACCCGACGGTCAATCATCCGGTCGCGGCGACTTTCATCAAGAACGCCGTGAAGCAGAAGGGTGCCAAGCTCATCGTCATCGACCCCCGCCGGCAGGCGCTATCGCGACACGCCTACCGGCACCTCTCCTTCAAGCCCGGCTCGGACGTTGCGCTGCTCAATGCGATGCTGAACGTGATCATCACGGAGAAGCTCTACAACGAGCAGTACATCGCCGAGTTCACCGAGAACTTCGCGGCACTCGAGGCGAGCATCATCGAATTCACTCCCGAGAGGATGGCCCCCGTGTGCGAGGTCGATGCAGAGACCCTGCGCGAAGTCGCGCGCCTCTCCGCCACCTCGCGGGCCTCGATCATCTTCTGGGGCATGGGAATCAGTCAGCACGTGCACGGCACGGACAACGCGCGCTGTTTGATCGCACTCGCTCTCATCACGGGGCAGATCGGACGCAAGGGCACCGGCCTGCACCCGCTTCGCGGCCAGAACAACGTGCAGGGCGCCTCCGACGTGGGGCTCATCCCGATGGTGTATCCGGACTACCAGTCGGTGGAAAAGGCGGAGGTGCGCAAGCTCTTCGAGACCTTCTGGGGCCGGCGCCTGGACCCCAAGACCGGGCTCACGGTGGTCGAGATCATGAACGCGATCCACGCGGGTCAGATTCGCGGCATGTACATCGAGGGCGAGAATCCGGCGATGTCGGACCCCGACCTCAACCACGCACGGCAGGCCCTCGCGAAGCTCGAGCACCTCGTGGTTCAGGACCTGTTCCTCACCGAGACGGCCTTCCACGCCGACGTGGTCCTGCCGGCGTCGGCGTTTGCGGAGAAGGCCGGGACCTTCACCAACACCGACCGGCGCGTGCAGCTCGGCCGCCCGGTCCTCGAGCCTCCGGGTGATGCACGCCAGGACTTGTGGATCATCCAGGAGATCGCGCGGCGGCTCGGGCTCGATTGGCGCTATTGCGGACCGGCGGATGTGTTCGCCGAGATGACCAAGACCATGCCCTCGCTGGGCAACATCACCTGGGAGCGCCTGGAGCGCGAAGGAGCGGTGACCTATCCGGTCGCTGCGCCCGACGTGCCGGGCAAAGAGATCATATTCGACGATGGGTTCCCGACCGCCAGCAAGCGCGGCAAGATCGTGCCGGCCCGCATTCGCCCGCCCGATGAGCTCCCCGATGTGGACTACCCCATGGTGCTTTCGACGGGGCGGGTACTCGAGCACTGGCACACCGGCGCGATGACTCGCCGTGCGGATGTGCTCGATGCGATCGAGCCCGAGGCGGTCGTCTTCATGGCACCGCGCGAGCTCCGGCGGCTCGATCTGGAGCCCGGGGAGATGCTGCGGATCGAGACGCGGCGCGGGGCGATCGAGTTGAAAGTCCGAGCCGACGGCGACGTACCGATCGGCATGGTCTTCATGCCGTTCTGCTACGCGGAAGCCGCCGCGAACCTGCTGACCAATCCCGCGCTCGATCCGGCGGGTAAGATTCCCGAGTTCAAGTTCTGCGCAGCCCGGGTCTCACCCGCTCGCAAGGTAGAGACCGTCGAGTAGCGCGACCGGCGCTCGCTCAGCGGCCCCGCGGCGCTTGCAGGGTCTCGATCACGGTTGCGATCGGCACGGCATGCGCGCAGATCGCATCCGCCACCGCGGGGATGTCGTCGATATCGAGGACCGGGATCCGCGCGTTCGGGAAGGCCTGATCGCTCACGACGGCGACGATGCGCTCGTCCGCCGGGTGCAAGGGACTCTTGCCGACCGCTTGCCGAAAGACCTCGATCTTGGGGTGCCGCTCGCTCTTGTAGCCC
>JASHUC010000440.1 GCA_030040235.1 Gammaproteobacteria bacterium
CCTTGGCGCCCGCGTGGATGAGTGTCCCGAGATTGTCGAGGACATAGCCGAGCTCCGCGCCGTGCGGGGCGCCCTGCCGGGGATACTGCGGCGCATGCTCGTCGAAGTAGTAGAGGTATGCTTTGCCGTGACCCTTCTGCGACTGCAGGCGAGCCCAGGACCACGTACCCCAGGCGAACATCGTGTCGCGAGCGAGATCCCTTGCCGCCTGCTCGGCCTCAGTGTCCGTCGCGTGAGGATAGACCGCGAGGAGGGCAGCTGCGTCCTTGCCGTAATCCATGCGGACCTCCTTCTCGAACTTCGCGGTTGTCATGCCCGGCCTGACGAAAACGCTGCCCTCGTCGGAGTTGGTGCCGAGCAGCACTGGCGTATCGGTGAAGCGCCCTTCCTCATAGAGCACGTACTGGTCGCCCGCCAGGATGCGGCCGTCGATCACCGGCGCGAAGTTTGCCGACGGGCCTCCCTCGTACGCCTTCAGAATCGCGGCGACCGGCAATTCGCGGGCCGCGGCGATGCTTTTTGCGCCGAGCTTCGCGAGGAAGGTCGCCCCGTACTGCTCGGCATTCGCGAGCGTGTTGATCCTCTCTCCACCCTCATGGTTGTACCCCGCCGGAGGGTTGGCAAGGAAGGGCGATGATCGCGCGGGCGCGAAGTCGCTGCCGCTCTCGCAGATCGCGCGCTCGAATAGTCCTCTCGCCGCAGGCGACGCGGCGAGCATGCTCACGGCGATGCCGCCGGCCGATTCCCCGAAGAGGGTGACTTTCGAGGGATCGCCGCCGAACTTCGCGATGTTCGCCTTGACCCACCGCAGGCCCTGGATCATATCGAGGATCGCGTAGTTGCCCGAGCGGCCACCGTGCTCGCGCGAGAGCTCCGGATCGGCAAGAAAGCCGAACACGCCGACCCGGTAGGCGAGGCTGACCAGCACGACTCCTTTTCGTGCGAGATGCGTCCCATCGTAGACGGGCTGGCTCGTCGCCCCCCCGCTGAAGGCGCCACCGTAGATCCAGATCATGACCGGAAGCCGCCCACCGGCCGAGCGGGTGGGTGTCCACACGTTGAGATATAGGCAGTCCTCGCTGAGGGCGGGGGGGAATCCATAGACCCGTATCCATATCGAATCCTGCATGCAGCTCGAAGCGAAATGGTCGGCCTCGCGGATGCCGTGCCAGGGTCTTACCGGCTGAGGATCTCGCCAGCGCAAGTTCCTTATCGGCGGCGCCGCGAACGGGATGCCTTTGAATGACGTGACGCCGCCAGCGCTGACCCCTTCGACGCGCCCACCGGTCACCGAGACCACACGCACTTGGGCCAGCGCGGGCATCGCGCAGAGCCACGCGGCAGCGATCGCCGCACCGATGCAGGTCTTGTTCATTTTCGTTGGCTTCTCCATTGGTCCCCCGCGCCGGCCTCGAGCCAGGTGGTCCGCCTTGCCGGTGCCGCATCAGGGGGCGACCCGCTACGAGGTCATCGAGCACCGGCGCGATCGACCGTGTCTACCGACCGGACAGAAACGTGAGTACGGCCTGATTGAAGAGCACCGGCTCCTCGACCATTGCGAAATGACTCGCATGGGGAAGAATGAGCTCGGAGGCGCCGGGGATCGTCCGGGCCATCATGTCCGTATCGGACCGCTCGATGTATTGCTCGTGATCGCCATCGGCGATCCACACCGGCACGCGAATCGCCCGCAATTGCGCCCGCGTGTAATGCGGCTCGGTCGCCCACAACTTGGATATTCGCGCGTTCAGCTGCGCCCAGCCGCCAGGTGTGGGCGATTCCGCGCGGTAGAGGGCCTCCTGCCGGGCGCTGCCGCGCGCAAAGGATCCTGAATCCATTATTGCATCTGGCTTCGGATTCGGGATCGACGCAGCGACGCTCGAATCCGCGCCGAAGGCGAATACGCGCGTGACGCGGTCGGGGTAGTGCATTGCGATGTCGAGCCCAACCTCCGCCCCGTCGCTAAACCCCACGATCGCAGCACGGCGAATGCCGAGATGATCCATCGTACCGATCACATCCTCTGCAAACAGATGGTAGTGCAGCGTGGCCGTCGAGCAGGTGCTTCGCCCTTGGCAACGCCTATCGAGTGCGATTGCGCGATATCTGTGCTGCACGAGCACCCCCACGAGGGAAGCCCACTCGTCTGCGGTGTTCATTCCGCCTTCGAGCAGAATGACCGGCTGACCTTTGCCCCAAGCACCGTACCAGATCCTCACGCCATCAACTGGCGCATATCCAACTTCCCACGGCGAGCGCAAGCGAGAAGTGAGCGAGGACTTCGAGTGCAATCGCTGGGATGGCTGGGTCGAGCCCAGCGCCAGGAGAGGCGCGAGCAGCAGTGAGATGAAAATGAGAGCCTTCATGATCACTGCCCCTCTTGCTGTGCAGGTCTCCCGCATCATTGCGGCAGCTTGATTCGGCCACGCCCGCCGCAGCTTCGGCTGATCGACCGCACGCCCGTTCCGGGTTGTGGGCCTTGCGGCGGGCAGACGCTCAATCAAATGTGTGGTCACCGAGCCGCCCGGCCGCTCGAGGAGCCCTCTGCCGCCTCGCGCGCTTCGGCGCGCAAATGCGCAAAGTAAACCTCGAGCGTTTTGAGCTTCCGCGCGTTCGGTACCGGACCGGCATGGGGGTGGGAGTCGAGATCCATCGCTCGCTGTGAGGACGCGTTGAACGCCGGCCAGTGCGGGAGTCCGGGACTGTTCGGGTTGCCGGTGCGCGCTGCGGTCGGACTTTCCCACGGTAGTGGCGCGCGCATCTTACGCTCGGGGCGCAGGGTCATGCACGTCGGCGGCGCTCCGCTCACCTCCGTCGCAAGGTCGATGAGACCGATCCTCGAGCGACCCCTCGTCGCCTGCCGCTGGGCACCGCGCCGGAGGAGTCTTCTCCGGCGTGCGCCTTCCAATCCTCCGCAGGGCAACGTGCGAGAAGCGCACGCGCCGAGTCCGACTCGGCAGGCGCACGGCCGCGAGCCTTCACAGGGTGTCGGGGCGCAGCCCTGACCAATGGGTTTGTTGAAGGATTCGGGACTCGGTCCGGAAGCGTTCAACAAACTGCTACCTGGGTGCTGCCCGTGCGGGTATAGCGCGGTGCCTCGCCTTCGATGATCGATCGCTTGGAATCGGGCTTGGCGCGAGTGAAGGGCTCGCGGGAGGGCTTGCCGCGGTGCTCCAACCGGCTGTCGCCACAAGCACTTGTTTTTATAGGATTAGTTGGCTCCCCGGGTTGGACTCGAACCAACGACCAACGGATTAACAGCCAGTCGACTGGCTCTACACGTCTTTACCAATCAGTCACTTGCGGCGCTTGCCATCCCGCTTCCCCGGCCGATCCAGTCACACATTAGGCACAGTCAGCCTGGGGCCGTCACATAGGCAGGCACGGGTGAAAAATTACCGAAGCGCCAGCTCGTCCGGGGTTTTCTCGCGCAGGCTCGGGGTCCCTACGGGGATTCGCGCCGCCATCTACGCGGTTCGCTTCGCGATCCGGCCGGCCGCATGGGCCGAGGGTTCGAAGTATATAATTCAGCGCGTAGGAACTTCTTCGAGCGGTAGCCATGTTCGACCGAATCGCCGTAGATCCCAAGATTCACTTCGGTAAGCCACACGTAGCGGGAACTCGCATTACCGTTCAAAACGTTCTCGAGCTCGTCGAAGGGGGCATTCCGTTCGAGCGGATCATCAACGACTACTATCCCGATCTCGCGCTCGAGGACATTCACGCCTGTCTTCGATATGCCATTGCGCTCGTTGCAGCTGAAGATATCCACCTGAAGCCCGTCGCGGCATGAGATTGCTGGTCGACCAGGACGTCTACGCCGCCACGACGCGATTCCTGAGGGCGCTCGGGCATGATGTGATAACGGCGGCGGAGCTCGGCTTATCAAAAGCGGCGG
>JASHUC010000441.1 GCA_030040235.1 Gammaproteobacteria bacterium
GATCGACGAGCTCAAGGAGCAGACCGAGCGCAAGAGCTATCTCGACCGCCAGTTCAGCGATCTCACCGATGCGCTCGCAACGCTCGAGGAGGCCATGCGCCGCATCGACCGGGAGACGCGCACCCGGTTCGAGGAGACCTTCGAGCGCATCAACAGCGGGCTCAAGGAGAAGTTTCCACGCCTCTTCGGCGGCGGACACGCCTACCTCGAGCTCGTCGGCGAGGATGTGCTCACCGCGGGAGTCGCCGTCATGGCCCGCCCGCCCGGCAAGCGCAACAGCACCATTCACCTGCTCTCGGGCGGGGAGAAGGCGCTCACCGCCGTCGCGCTCGTATTCTCGATCTTCGATCTGAACCCTGCGCCCTTCTGCCTGCTCGACGAGGTCGATGCTCCGCTCGACGAGTACAATATCGGGCGCTTCTGTGACATCGTGCGGGATATGTCCTCGCGCGTGCAGTTCATCTTCGTCACGCACAGCAAGGCGACCATGGAGCTCGCATCGCACCTCGTCGGCGTCACGATGAACGAGCCCGGCGTCTCGCGACTCGTCGCGGTCGACGTCGAGGAAGCCCTGCGGCTCGCTGCCGTGTAAATTCCTCGAGAGCCGGGCGTGAGCATGCCGGAACTGCGTTGGGCGCTCGCGCTGCTGGGGGTGGTGTTCCTCGGCGGCCTCGCCTGGTGGGAGCTGCGCCGCCCACGGCAAGCCGCGCGCGGCGAGCTCGAATCCTCGGGCCGTGAAGCGCAGGCGCCTGCCCCGCCGGCGGGCCCCGTGCATCGCGAGCCCTCGATCAGCTTCCCCGAGATCCACGTGCGCGAGCCGGTGCACGAGCTGCCGACGGTCGAGATCGCCGAAGATTCCCTCATCGGGCTGCGCGCCGACGGAGCGCGCGAGGCTCTCGAGGAGCCGCCCGCCGAGGAGGTCGAGCCGATCGTGCCCGTTCCCGAGCCCCCGCCCCCGCCCGAGGCTTTCATCGTGGAGGCGAGCGCGGCCGCCGCCGTCCCCTCCGATCCCATCGTCGAGTGGCCCGAGGAGGCGCAGCGGCGCATCGTCGCGTTGCGGGTCGTCGCTCCCGGGGAGCGCTTCGCGGGGCGCGCCGTGCGTCAGGCGCTCATCGCCGAGGGCTTCGTGCTCGGCAAGTTCTCGATCTTTCACCGCTGCGGACCCGATGGCCGCGCGCTGCTGAGCGCTGCGAGCCTCACCAAGCCCGGCACATTCGATCGGGATGCCATCGACATGCAGCGCTTCGGCGGGCTCAATCTGTTCGTCGTCCTGCCGGGACCGATGGCACCGGTTGCGGCCTTCGACGAGCTGGTGATCTCGGCGCGCAACCTGAGCGAGCGCCTCGAGGGGGCGCTGCAGGACGAAAGCGGTGAGCCGCTGACGCCGCTGCGCACGGCGGCGATCCGCGAATCCCTTGCGAATGACCCCTGACGCTGCGGCGAGGGTCACCGAGCTCAGGCGCGAGATCGCGCGTCACGACCGGCTGTACTACGAGCTCGACAGTCCCGAGGTTTCTGATGCCGACTACGATCGGCTGATGCAGGAGCTGCGCGCGCTCGAGCGCGAGCATCCGGAGCTCATCTCCGCCGATTCCCCGACGCAGCGCGTGGGTACGGCCCCTGCGGGGAAATTTCCGAAGGTGCGCCACTCGCTGCCGATGCTGTCGCTCGCGAACGCGCTTGCGCCGGAGGATGTGACCGCCTTCGTCGAGCGCATCCGGCGCTTCCTCAAGCTCGAAGGCAGCGCGCCGATCGATTTCACCGCGGAGCCGAAGATCGACGGGCTCTCGGTCTCGCTGCGCTACGAGCGCGGAGTGCTGCTACGCGGGGCCACACGCGGCGACGGCACGGTGGGCGAGGACATCACGCCGAACGTGCGGGTGGTGGCGGACATTCCGCACCGGCTCAAAGGCAGCGGCGTGCCGCAGATCTGTGAGGTGCGCGGCGAGGTGTACATGACGCGCCCGGCGTTCCTCGCCCTCAACGAGCAGCAGGCGGCGGCCGGACGGCCGCTGTTCGCCAATCCGCGCAACTCCGCCGCGGGCTCCCTGCGGCAGCTCGACCCGGCGGTGACAGCCTCGCGGCCGCTCAGGTTCTTCGCTTACGCGTGGGGCGAGATGAGTGCAGTTCCGGCGCGCACGCAGTGGGGAATGCTCGAGTGGTTTGCCCGGCACGGGCTTGCGACCAACCCTCTGGCGAAGCTGTGCCATTCGGTCGAGGAGCTGCTCGCCTTCCACCACACGATGGAAGCCGGGCGCGCCGCGCTCGACTACGACATCGACGGGGTCGTCTACAAGGTGGATCGGCTCGACTGGCAGGAGCGGCTGGGGTTCGTCTCACGCGATCCGCGCTGGGGTATCGCGCACAAGTTCGCGGCGCAGAAGGCGACGACGGTGGTGCGCGCCATCGAGATCCAGGTCGGGCGCACCGGAGCGCTGACCCCGGTGGCGAAGCTCGCGCCGGTCACGGTCGGCGGCGTCGTCGTCTCGAACGCGACGCTGCACAACGAGGCTTACATTGCCGAGCTCGACGTGCGCGTCGGCGATACCGTGACGGTGCAGCGTGCGGGTGATGTGATCCCGCAGGTGCTCGGGGTCGT
This sequence comes from Gammaproteobacteria bacterium, assembly GCA_030040235.1. The sequence goes on from JASHUC010000441.1 coordinate 2,600, forward strand.
GCTCGAGTCGCGTCCCGAGGACACGCAACGCTATGCGTTCCCCAAGACTTGCCCATGCCCGCTCGGCAGCGCCGTCGTGCGCGACCGGACCGCGGCCGGGGAGGTGGGCGCCGTCGCGCGCTGCTCGGGCGAGCTCGCCTGCCCGTTCCAGAGAATCGAGCACCTGAGGCATTTCGTCTCGCGCCGCGCCTTCGACATCGAGGGCCTGGGAGAGAGGCAGATCACCCTTTTCTTCGAGCAAGGATGGATCCGCGAGCCGGCCGACATCTTCACGCTCGCCGCACGCAACGGCACGATCGGGCTCGAGGAGCACGAGGGCTTCGGCGAGCTCTCCGTGCGCAAGCTGTTCGCCGCGATCGAGGCGCGCCGCGACATCTCGCTCGAGCGGTTCATCTATGCGCTCGGGATCCGCCACGTCGGGGAGACCACCGCGCGCGCGCTCGCCCGCGGCTACGGCAGCTGGCGCGCGCTGCACGATGCGTGTCTGGCGCTCGCCGCCGGGCGCGGCGAGGCGCGCCAGGAGTTGGATGCCATGGACCAGATCGGGGAAACCGTCATCGAGAGTCTGGCCGCCTATTTCTCCGATCCTCACAACCGCGGCATCCTCGAGCGGCTCACCAACGAGGTGCGCATCCGCAAAGCCGAGCAGCTTGCGCGCGGGTCGCCCCTGGCC
>JASHUC010000442.1 GCA_030040235.1 Gammaproteobacteria bacterium
CCCCGAGCCGAGCGTTCCCTGATATCCCGAGGCGATGAAGGTGCGCGGCCGGTACACCGGGAAGCCATACCAGGAGGCAAAGCCGACCTGGGAGATCTCGTCCGTGACGATGCCGTCGGCCGGCAGCACGGCGCGCAAGGCTCTGAGATAGCCGATCTGCGGCTGTATCGATTGGATGGCCGCCTCGGCCGCCGCGCGAGCGCGTGCGATCGCTTCGCGCCAGGCCGGGCGCGGGCGAGCGTGCGTGGCAAGCGCCGCGCTGAGCGCGTGCGTGCCCTCCCGAGCGTCCGCGAGCACCTCGACCGTTGCCGCAAAGCGCCGCATCTCGGCCGGATCGATGTCGATGCGCACCGACTGCAAGCCCTCCGGACGAAAGGGCCAGCGCCAGAGCGGCGCCTCGAGGCGCGTGCCGATCCCGATCATGACATCCGTGCGGGGCCAGAGCCGGTAGGCCGCCGCGATCGTGAGAGCGAGCTCGTGCGCATCGCTCAGGATCCCTCGACCGCTGCGGAACGCGACGACCGGCGCATCGAGCCGCTCGGCGAGTGCACGGACCTCCTCGCCGGCGCCCATCGCCCCGCCGCCGACGAAGATCATGGGCGAGCGGCACCGCGCGATGAGCCGGGCGGCCTCCTCGATGCGCCCAGCCTCCGGAGGGGGCGGCGCGAGCCGCGGCAAGGGTGAGCACGGCTCGACCTCCTGCGCGAGCGTGAAGACATCCCAGGGCATCTCGAGTGCCGCAGGTCCGGGGCGACCGGATGTCATCTGCTGGAAGGCCCGGGCGACGGCTGCCGGGGCACGCGCGGGCTCTCCGATCCGCTCGGCCCACTTCGTCAGGCCACGCAGCGTCGCCAGCTGGTTCGGCATTTCATGCAGATGGCCGCGCCCCTGATCGAGAAACGCGCGCGGAACCTGCCCCGTGAGGCACAGCACCGGCTGGTTGCCGCCGAGGGCCGTGAGCAGCCCCGCGCCTGCGTTGAGCACGCCCGGCCCCGGCACCACCGTGCACACCGACGGCCGGCCGGTCGCGCGCGAGTACCCGAGCGCCATGAGGCTGCACGCCTGCTCGTGACGCGCACCGATCGTCTTGAGGCGCGGCTGCGCGCGATAAAGCGCATCGAACAGCCCATAGGTCTGCGCGCCGGGGAGCCCGAACACCGTGTCCACGCCGTGGGTGATGAGCGCCTCGACGATCGCCTCGCCACCGGTCCTCGCTGTCATGAGCCGCGTCCTGCGTTCAAACGCCTCATCACGAGACGATCAGCGACCGGATGACGCCGATGAGCGCACCGGTCACCAGCGCGAGCTCTGTGAAGAAGGTGAGCCCCGCGCCCGGCCCGCGCCGCTCGGGTGCGCCGATGTAGCTCGCCGCGTACAGGGCGCGCGCCACGAGAAAGACCACGCCGAGAATCGCGGCCCAGAGCGGACTCAAGTACACACCGAACAGCCACACTGCCGGAACGAAGACGATCAGCTGCTCGAGCGAGTTCTGGTGCACCCGAAAGTAACGCTCGAACGTCGGATGCCCGCTCACCGCGGGCGCCGCAATCGCGTACTTTCCCCTCGCACGCGCGACGAGCGCCCCGAGCACCAGATATTCGATCAGCGCGAGAAGGACGACTGCGGCTACCCAGTTCATAGGCTGCTCCGGCGCACGAGTGTGCCTTGCCTGGAATCTTACCGCAGCGCGCACCTTGCCCGGCTCGGGCACCGCCTTGCCAGCGGCCGGCCGGTGCGCAAAGATCGCTCGAGGCCAGCGCGCGCCACCATGCACAAGCTCTCCGTCGCGGAACTCAAAGCCGAAAACGCACGCCATCAGATCCACCCGATGGCCCATCCCGGCTACGTGCTCGAGAGCCCTCCGGACATCATCGCCCGCGGCGAGGGTAGCTGGATCTGGGACGTGGACGGGCATCGGCTGGTCGATGGCGTGGGAGGCCTGTGGTGCGCCAACCTCGGCTACGGGCGCAAGGAAATCCGCGATGCGATCGTCGCGCAGCTCGATGAGCTGCCCTTCTTCAACACCTTCCGGGGTGCGACCCACCCGCGCGCCATCGAGCTCTCCCGCCGCCTGGTCGAGCTCATGGGGCCGGACGGCGTCGCCGCGGTGCACTTCGGCAGCGGTGGATCGGACGCTGTCGAGGGCGCTCTGAAGCTCGCGCGCCAGTACTGGAAGTTGCGCGGCGAAGGCGATCGCACCAAGTTCATCTCGCTGCGCCGGGGCTACCACGGCGTGCACTTCGGCGGCATGAGCGTCAATGGCAACACTGCCTTCCGCCGCGCGTACGAGCCGCTGCTGCCGGGATGCTTCCACGTGGACACCCCCTGGCTCTACCGCAACCCCTACACGGATGACCCCGAGAAACTCGGCAGGATCTGCGCCGAGCTGCTCGAGCGCGAGATCGTCTTTCAGGGGCCGGACACGGTCGCCGCATTCATTGCCGAGCCCGTCCAGGGCGCAGGCGGTGTGATCGTGCCGCCTGCCAATTACTGGCCGCTCGTGCGCGAGATCTGCGACCGGCACGGCGTGCTGCTCATCGCCGACGAGGTGGTCACGGGCTTCGGACGCACCGGGCATTTGTTCGGCACCCGGCTCTGGGGTGTCAAGGCGGACCTCTGGTGCCTTGCCAAGGGAATCTCCTCAGGGTATGTGCCGCTCGGTGCGACCGCCGTCTCGGGCAAGGTCATGTCGGTGTTCAATGCCTCCGACCCGGTGCTCGGTATCGTCAATCACGGGTACACCTACGGCGCCCATCCGGTTGCGGCGGCTGCCTCGCTCGCAACCCTCGAGGTGATCGAGCGCGAGGACATTCCGGCGCGCGCGCACCGCGAGGGCGAGTACTTCCTCTCGCGTCTGCGCGGGATGCAGAGCCGCTTCCGCCGGGTCGGCGATGTGCGCGGCGTCGGCCTCATGGCAGGGATCGAGCTCGTGGCCGACAAAGCAACGCGCACGCCATTTGCGCGTGGGGCGGCGGAGCTCTCGCGGGTGCAGCGCGAGGCCTATCGGCGCGGCGCGATGATCCGTCTGTCCGGCGGGAACATCATTCTGTCTCCCGCGCTCACCATCGAGCGCGCGCAGATCGACCTGCTGTGCGATGCGCTCGAGGGCGCATTCGCAGCCGTCGAGGCCTGAAGCGCGGCGCGCTGCGGGAGCTCGCGTGGCTGTGGCAAAGGGAACCTCCGCCATTCCGCCGCCTCACGCGGCCCTCTTTCCCGAGGCGGCATTTCGCCGTGAGATCGATGATCGTCTGACGCTCGAGCTCGCGCGCGCTCAGGCACGGGTTGCGCAAGGCCTGGTCACACCGACGATCGACATGGAGGCTTTCCGCCGCGAGCTCGCAGGTTTCGATTTCGACACGCCGCGCCCG
>JASHUC010000443.1 GCA_030040235.1 Gammaproteobacteria bacterium
GATGATCGCGAATCCCTTCTTCGCAAGGTTCGCCGCCATGGGCCAGCCCATGTTGCCGACGCCGACGAAGCCGAGGCGCGTCAAAGCGAGATCCCGACCGATTTGGTTTCCGTGAGGCTCTCGATGCCGTCGCGGCCGCGCTCGCGGCCCCAGCCGGACTGCTTGTAGCCGCCGAAGGGCACGGCCGGATCGAGCCCGACCCCGCCGTTGACCTGGATCGTCCCCGCCTTAATCTTGCGCGCGAGCTTGTGAACGATGCTCACGTCCCGGCTCCAGATGTATGCCGCGAGGCCGTAGGTCGTGTCGTTCGCGACCTTCGCGATGCGCTCGAGATCCTCATCGTCCATCGGCATGGCGCAGATCACGGGGCCGAAGATCTCCTCGCGCATGACCTTCATGCTGCGCTTCGTCTGAGCGAGCACCGTCGGGGCGAGGAAGTAGCCCTCGCTCGCGCGCCGCTCGCCGCCGACCACCACCTGAGCGCCCTCGCTCTTGCCCGACTCGATATACCCGGTGACCCGCTGGAGCTGGCGCTCCGAGATGAGCGGGCCCATCTGGCTCTCGGGCTCGAGTCCCGGACCGACCTTGAGCGCCTTCGCCATGCCGGTCACCCCGTCGACGACCCTGTCGAAGACCTTCTTGTGCACGTAGAGCCGCGAGCCGGCCACACAGATCTGCCCGGCGTTGGCGAACACCGCCATGGCGGCCCCGGGGATGGCCCGCTCGAGATCCGCATCGGGGAAGATGAAGGTCGGGGATTTTCCCCCGAGCTCGAGCGTCACCCGCTTGAGACTGCCGGCGGCGGCCTGCACGATCCACTTGCCCGTGGCGGTCGAGCCGGTGAAGGTGATCTTGTCCACGTCCGGGTGCTCGACGAGCGCCTTGCCCGCCGGATCGCCGTAGCCCGTCACGATGTTGATGACGCCCGGCGGAACGCCCGCTTGCTCTACCAGCCGGGCGAGAAGAATCGCCCCGAGCGGCGTGAGCTCGGCGGGCTTGAGCACGAGGGTGCATCCGGCGGCCATCGCCTGGCCGACCTTGTCGGCCTCCATCGCAAACGGGAAGTTCCACGGCGTGATCGCCCCCACGACGCCGACCGGCTCCCGGAGCGTGTAAGCGAGTTTGTTGTTCGGATCCGAGGTCGAAGGGACCGCACCGTCGATCTTTCCGCACCAGCCCGCCATGTAGCGCAGGTTGCGCGCCGTGCCGAGCGCTCCGGCGAACTTCGCCATCGCCATCGGCATCCCGTTGTCGAGACTGAGGATGTAGCCGATCTCATCGGCCGCGCTCTCGACGGCATCCGCGAGCCTCCAGATGAGCTGCGCCCGCTCGATCGGGCCCATGGCCGGCCACGGACCGCTCTCGAACGCGCGGCGCGCGGCGCGCACTGCACGGTCGATGTCGGGCGCGCCGCCGGCGGCCGCCTTGGCGAAGACCTTGCCGGTGGCCGGGTTGATCACCTCGATCGTCTGGCCCGACTCGGGCTCGACCCACTCGTTGTCGATGAAGAGCTTGTGAGTCTTGGCGAGGAATCCCGCAGTGCGGACTTGCAGATCTTCGGCTTTCATGACGGCGCTCATGGTGATGCTTCCTCACTGGGACAGATCGTGCAGACGAACGTGCGTGACACCGTTGTCGTCGACGTACTCGTGATTGTTCTCGCAGACGTATTCCTGCATCTGGTAGCCCTTCATGCGCTTGTACGCGAAGCTGAAGTGCCAGGGCTTCTCGAGCGTCACCGGATCGCTGACGGTGATGTCATCGTGCAGGATGTCCGGGGCGACGAGGTGAAAGCGCTCGTCGATTCGCATCTGATCGCTGTGGGGCATCTCCTCGTGTCCCAGCACGGTGTCCTTGATGCCGATGGTATTCACCACCAGCGTATCGCCCTCCCAGCGGCCCACGGAGTGTCCGTAGTATCCGGGCGGAGCATCGCCGATTTTCTCCTGCGTCTGATCGAGATAGATGCGCCGCACCTGGCTGAACGCCTCGGCGATGATCGTGACCTGCCCCGGCGTCTGCAGGATCTCGAGCGGATAGATGGCGGACATCATCTCCGGCATCCCGTACGGCAGACAATCCACACCCGGTGCGGCAATCGGCTTCCCCGCGGCATCGGAGGCCGCCTCGGCCCTGGTGCGGGCGTTGTAGGCCTTGGCGTAGGTGGGCTTGAGCACCAGCCTGCCCTCGGGCGGCGCCGCGTAGCGCTTGTCCACGCCGGGCCGCGAGAAAAAGCCGTAGCGCTGCCAGGTGCCGGTGAGATCGACGGGCTGGTGAGCCTGCGAGGCGAGCGGCAAGAGGACCGCAGCGGCGAGCGCCGTCGACAGGACGAGCGCCGCCGAAAGGTCGGACCGCTTGCGCGATGGAGGTAGACGGATGGGCATGAGAGGCGCTCCTCTACTGCACCTGCTGCTGTCGAGCGCGCGGGAAAACGCCGCCCGGCGGGTTCCCGTCCGAGAGCGTCCGGCCGTCGGCGAGCGTCGCGTGCTCGAGCATGCCGCCGGGCTGCCCGCTCTTGAAGGGATTGACGAGCAGCGTCACTTTGTCGCCTTGCTTGATGTCGTTCCACTTCCACCCGACGCGCGTGAGCACGTTCGGGCTGGCGCACTCGATGGTGTAATGCTTGACCGCTCCGCCGTCCGAAACGTCGAGATAGAGATAGACGTGCGGATTCGTCCAGTCGAACTTGGTGACCGTGCCGCTGACCGTGACCCGATTGACGTGGTCGAACAGCGCGAAGGAGTGATGCGCGAGTGCCGGAGCGGCCGCCCCGAACGCGCCCGCAGCCAGCAACGCGGCGCATAAACCGCCGACCCTGACCTCTCTTGCGAATGACATATCGTCCCCTCGGTGAGCACGCGACCCCACGGAAGGGTCGCATGCGCGGAGTTGTCATGACAACAGCCGGCGCCGCGCGGGGGCCGGTTGCCAATCCCGCCGATTCGGTTCAATCTCGACTGCGGATCGTACACCGAGCTTCGAGTGATGAGCCATGAGCGATTCCGAGCCCCGTAACGCCGCGCATGACGGCTGCGCCTACGGCCGTGCACCCCAGCATCCGAACAAGCTTCTGACCGAGGTCGGTCCGGGGACCCCTCTCGGGGAGCTCATGCGCCGTTACTGGCACCCCGTCGGCCTTTCCGCCCAGCTGCGGGACTTGCCGCGCAAGGTGCGCATCCTCGGTGAGGATCTCATCCTGTTCCGCGACCGCTCGGGCCATGCGGGCCTGCTGTACCCGCGCTGCATGCACCGCGGGACTTCCCTGTTCTACGGACGCACCGAGGAGCGCGGGATCCGCTGCTGCTACCACGGCTGGCTGTTCGACGTTGAGGGCCGGTGCCTCGATCAGCCCTGCGAGCCCGAAGGCGGGCGCCATCGCGATGCGGCACGCCAGCCCTGGTACCCGGTCGAGGAGCGCTACGGCTTCGTGTTCGCCTACCTCGGGCCGCCGGAGAAGAAGCCCGTCCTGCCGCGCTACGACAACCTCGAGAACATGGGATCCGGCGAGAAGCTCTGGTGCAGTCTCGGTGGCTTCGGGTCCACCGGCGATGCGAGCCTCGAGGTGGTGCCCTACAGCTGGCTGCACATGAACGACAACGTCATGGATCCCTTTCACGTGCAGGTGCTGCATTCGACCTTCAGCGTCGTGCAGTTCGTGCCGCAGTTCGCGCTCATGCCGAAGTGCGACTTCTTCTATGCCGATCACGGCGTGTGCTACACGGCGGTCCGCCAGCTCGATAGCGGTCAGGAGGTCGACCGCATCTCTACCTGGCTGCTGCCCAACATCATGAGCGTGCCGGACGTGCAGCTGAGACCGGGTCACTCCTCCGGCATCTCCTGGGTCGTTCCGGTGGACGACAGCCACTATGTCCAGGCGATGGTGAGCAAGGTGCCCGAGGCGGTGAACTTCCGCGGCATGATGTTCAACGGCAAGACCTGGGCGGAGATGAGCGAGGAGGACCACCAGCGCACGCCGGGCGACTACGAGGCGCAGGCCGGCCAGGGGCCCATCTCGCTGCACTCCGAGGAGCATCTGGTGACGAGCGACCGCGGCATCATGATGCAGCGGCGCCTGCTCATGCAGCAGATCGAGCTGGTCGCCAAGGGTGGCGATCCCCTCGGGGCGAGCTTCGATCCCGCGAGCGCGCTGGTGAAGATCCGATCCGGAAACTTCTATCGGGCGGCGCGGGCAACCGCCTGAAATCGGCCTTGAGGTGTTGAGGCTGCGCTTCTACACGCCCGGAGTGTCCACGACCGAGGCCGTCGAGCCCGGACCGTTCTTTCGCCTCGTCGGCGGCATGCTCTGCCGCGGCGCACAGAACGAACCGGTCGCCACGTACTTCAAGCGCTGGAGGCTCGGCGAGGCGGAGTTCGCGCGCGCCGAATCGCTCGACCCGGTGGTGATCTACTTCGAGAGCAATGCGGGGCTCGCCTCGGCTGCGTTCGGCCCCTTCGAGGGATTTCAGGTCTCCGAGGGCTGCGCCTGGGCGGGCTCACGCCCGCTCGCGCGCCTCGATGAGCAGTCGCTGCTCTGGTACCCCCCGAAGGCGCAGGACGGGTGGGCATCGCTCCTCATCGCACCCCCCGGCCGGTCGCGGTTCGACCTCGTCAATGCGAAATCAACCCCAGCGTGACGGCTCGGCACCGGGAACGAAAGCCTCCTGCGGCCGTGCCGTGCGGGCCAGAGCGAGCGCTTGGTGCACCGCCGGCCGCTCGCGCATGCGGCGCAGGAACTGCATGATCCGCGGCGTGGCGCTCTCGCTCACCACCTGGGGAGCGACATCGGGAAGCGGCGCCAGCATGGCAAACGCGTCGATATCCGCGACCGAGTAGCTGCCGCCCGCGAGCCAGGTCGAATGGCCGAGCGCATCCTCGATGCGTTTGACCGGCATCTGGAGCCGTTCGCGCACCCCCGCGAGCACGGAGTCCGTGCAGCTGCCGTCGACCACGGCCATCCAGGCGGCCCGGCGCTCCTGCGGCTCGATGCGCTCCAGGCGCGCCTCGAGCTGCTGCGCCTCGCGGGACTTGAGGACGGGCGCCAGATACTTCGCACAGCCGAGCGTGCACACGGCCGGAGCGAGCTGCAGCGCGACGAACTGCCCCCAGGCGCGAGCACGATACCGCTCGTAGGCGTCCGCGGGATAAAGGCTCGCGGCCGGAAACGCCTCCGCGATGTATTCGACAATGAAGAACGAGCTCGCGAGCACCGTCACGCCGTCCACGAGCAGCGGGCCCTCCCGTTCGAGATTGAGCGCCGACTCGGTGCTCTGCGGAAAGCTCGGCGAGTACTGCTCGAAGCTCGTCGGATCGAAGTAGCGGCTCTCGAACGGTGCGCGGACCTCCTTCAGCGCGATCAGCGGCTTCAGATAATAGATGTTCGGTTCCCAGTGATAGAGCTCGATCATGTTGAGCTCCTACGGCTTGCGCTGCAGCGCGGTCACGCGTTGCGCCATCGCCGTGCGACCCTTCTTCCAGGTCGCCTGGGTGGCGGGACGCTCGTAGATCTTGCGTAACCATTCCATGATGTGCGGAGTCTGCTGGTCGTTGCAGCGCTCGGGCTGCGAAAGCGGCAGCGCATAGCCCAGGTTGAAGCCGTTGATATCGGCGAGCGAGAAGCTGTTGCCCGCCACCCAGGGATAGGTCGTCAGGTGCTGTTCGAGAACTCCGGTTCCAAACCCAACCCGGCGGCGCGATTCGGCGAGCTCCGCCTCGCTGAACTGGTTGAACATCGCCTTGCGCCAGGCGACGCGGCGCGCCTCGAGCGGAATGCGCTCGATCGCGGCCTCGAGCTCGGCGCGATCGCGATTACGCACCGCGGGCCCGACGAAAACGCTCCAGCCGATCATGCTGAGCGAGGGTGCGAAATAAGAGTCGAAGAAGCGCATCCACCAGCGCATGCGCCAGCGCTCCTTGGGATCCGTCGGCCTGAGCGGCGGCCCGTCGAAGGTGTCATCCACGTACTCCATCATCGGCGTGGACTCGGTCAGGATCCTGCCATCATGCAGCATCGCGGGGATGGTCCCGTCGGGATTGATCTTCAGGTACTCCGGCTTGTGCTGGTCGAAATTGAGCAGATCGAGGTAGTGGCTCTGATACGGCACGCCCTTCTCCGCGAGGGCGAGCATGGGTTTGCCGGAGTTCGCGTTCGGCTCCCAGTGGTACAGCCTCAGCATGCGATCCTCCTAGCCCCGCCCGACGTAGGGCATCTTGGTCGCCATGATGGTCATGAACAGCACGTTCGCATCGAGGGGCAGGTTCGCCATGTTGAGCACGGCCTGCGCCACGTACTTCACATCCATGAGTGGCTCCGGGGCTTTGGAATGGGCGGCGAGCGAGGCTGCGAGCTCGGTGCGGGCGTTGCCGATATCGATCTGGCCGCACGCAATGTCGTAGGGACGCCCGTCGAGCGAGGTGGACTTCGTGAGTCCCGTGATGCCGTGCTTGCTCGCGGTGTAGGCCACCGTGTGCGGCCGCGGCGTGTGCGCCGAGATCGAGCCGTTGTTGATGATGCGGCCGCCGCGCGGCTGCTGGCTCTTCATGATCCTGAACGCCTCCTGCGTGCACAGGAACGCGCCCGTCAGGTTCGTCGCGATGACCTTCGTCCACTCCGTGTAGGCGAGGTCCTCGAGCGGCACGGCGGGCGCGCTCACGCCCGCGTTGTTGAAGAGCACGTCGAGACGCCCGAACGCCTCGTGGGCGCTCGTGAAGAGGCGATGGACGGCACCGGGATCGGTCACGTCGGCAGGTATCGCGAGCGCATGCGCTGCGGCGGCGCCTGAGAGCGCGGCGGTCTCGACGAGCGATTCGCGGTGCCGTCCCGCGAGCGCCACTCGATAGCCGTCCGCCAGAAACGCGAGCGCCACCGCCCGTCCGATCCCGCTGCCCGCCCCGGTGATGATCGCTACTTTGCCGTTCCCGGCCATGGGTCGTGTCCGCTCGGTGTGAATCCGGTCGCAGCATTGCCGCAGCGGGCGGCTCGGGTCAAGCGCGGGTTGCCGCACCCGGGCCGGCGTGGGATACTTGCGATGTTAAATATCAGCTCCCGCGGAGGCGCTTCCGTGGCCCATCTCATCGTCGAATACTCCGCGAACCTGCGCGGCAGCGTCGATCTGCCGCGGCTCATTCATTCGCTGCACCACGCAGCGCTCGCGACGGGGATCTTCCCGGTCGGCGGGCTGCGCACGCGCGCGTACGCGACCGAGGCCTACTGCGTCGCGGACGGTCACCCCGACAACGCCTTCGTGCACGTTGCAGTGCGGGTCGGTCACGGCCGCGACCTGCCCACACGGCGCAAAGCGTGCGAGCAGATCTTCAACGCGGCCTGTGACGAGCTTGCCGGGCTCTTCGCACGCACTCCGCTCGCAATCTCGGTCGAGATGCAGGAACTCGATCCCGAGCTGAGCTTCAAGAAGAACAATCTCCACGAGCACGTCAAGCGCCGCCAGAGCGAGGGCGCACGCCGATGAGCGGGCCGAGCGCGCTCGATACGAACCTCGCGAAGGCCGGGCGTGCGCTCGAGCGCTTCCGCGGCGCCCCGCTCGGGCACTTCATCGACGGGCGCCACGAGCGCGGGCGCGGCGCGGAGCTCTTCGACGATGTCTCCCCGATCGACGGCAAGCTCCTCTGCCAGGTCGCCTGCGGGAACGAGGACGATGTGGCTGCGGCTGCGCAGGCGGCGCGCGCCGCCTTCGGAGCCTGGCGAAAGGTGAGCGGCGAGTCGCGCCGCGCGCTGCTGCACCGCATCGCCGACCGCATCGAGGCGCACAGCGAGGAGATCGCGCTCATCGAATGCGTCGACACCGGGCAGGCGCTGCGCTTCATGAGCAAGGCGGCCGTACGGGGCGCCGAGAACTTCCGGTTCTTCGCCGACCGCGCCCCGGGCGCGGCCGACGGGCTCGCGCTCCCGGCGGCGGAGCACTTGAACTACACGATACGGCAACCCCTCGGACCGGTGGCGGTCATCACGCCCTGGAACACGCCGTTCTTGCTCTCCACCTGGAAGATCGCCCCGGCGCTCGCCGCCGGCTGCACCGTCGTGCACAAGCCCGCCGAGTGGAGCCCGCTCACCGCCATGCTGCTCGCGCAGATCATGAGCGAAGCCGGAGTTCCGCCGGGCGTGGTCAATCTGGTCAACGGCACCGGCGAAGTGACGGGCCGGCTCCTCACGGAGCACCCCGCCATCCGCGCCACCGCATTCATCGGCGAGTCGCGCACGGGAAGCCTCGTCATGAGCCAGGGTGCCGCAACCCTCAAGCGCGTGCACCTCGAGCTCGGCGGAAAGAACCCGGTCATCGTGTTCGAGGACGCCGATCTCGACCGGGCGCTCGATGCCGTGGTCTTCATGATCTACAGCTTGAACGGCGAGCGCTGCACCTCCGCGAGCCGGCTCCTCGTGCAGCGCTCGATCCACGATCGCTTCCTCGGCCGGCTCGCCGAACGCATCGCGCACCTGAAGGTCGGACACCCGCTCGATCCGGCGACCGAGATCGGTCCCCTGATCCATGCGCGGCATCTCGAGAAGGTTCTCGGCTACTTCGAGATCGCCCGCCGCGAGGGTGCCGAGATCCGCTGCGGGGGCCGGCGTCTTGCCGCGCAGCCCGGAAACTTCGTCGAGCCGACGCTGCTCACCGGAGCGCGCAGCGGCATGCGCATCGCGCAGGAGGAGATCTTCGGGCCCGTGCTCACCGTGCTCCCCTTCGAGGACGAGGCCGAGGCCCTCGCCGTCGCGAACGATGTGCCCTACGGACTCACCGCCTACATCTGGACGGAGAACGCTGGGCGCGCGCTGCGCCTTGCGCATGCCATCGAGGCCGGCATGGTCTGGGTCAACTCCGAGAACAACCGCCACCTGCCGGCGCCCTTCGGCGGAATGAAAGCGAGCGGCATCGGCCGCGACGGCGGCGATTACAGCTTCGAGTTCTACATGGACACCAAGAACATCTGCATCGCGCAAGGGACCCATCGCGTGCCGAGGCTCGGCGCATGAGCGCGCCCGCCGGCGATCGGCTCCGAGGGTCGATTCCGCCGCTCGTGACGCCTTTTCGTGGCGGCGAGGTCGATTACGGCGCCTACGCGCAGCTCGTCGCCTTCCAGATCGAGAATGGCACGCATGGGATTCTGGTGAACGGCACCACGGCGGAGCCCTCGACGCTCACGGTGGAAGAGCGCAACCGTCTCGTCGACGTTGCCGTCGCGACCGCCGCCCGACGCGTGCCCGTGGTGGTCGCAAGCGGCGGGCAGTCCCTGGCCGACAGCCGGCGACTGACCGAGCACGCGGCGCGCGCGGGCGCCGATGCGCTGCTCATCGTGACGCCCTACTTCGTGCGGCCACCGCAACGCGGCCTCGTGGCGTACTACCTCGAGCTCGCCGGCCTCACTGCGCTGCCGTGGATGGTCTACCACATCCCCGGACGTGCCGCGGTGAACGTCACGGTCGACACCCTCAAGGAGCTCCAGGATCGCTCGCCGACCTTCGTCGGCATGAAGCATGCCGCGAGCGATCTCGGCTTGCTCTCGGAGTGCTTCGCGGCGCTCGGCGCAGGATTCAAGATCTTCGCAGGTCTCGAGGAGCTTTCCTTTCCGATGCTGGCGGTCGGGGCCTGCGGCCTGATGAACGCCGTCGGCAACCTGCAGCCGCGTCCGCTCGTCGAGCTCTGCGAGGCCGTCCGTCGCGGCGATCTCGCGCACGCCCAGCGCCTGCATCATGGGCTCTTCGAGCTCAACCAGGCGGTGTTCTTCGATACCAACCCCATCCCCATCAAATACATGATGAGGCGGCTCGGCCTGCTCGCGACGAACGAGCACCGCCTGCCGATGGTACCGGCGAGCCCGCAGATCGAGCAGCGCCTCGATGGAGTGCTCGCGCGCGCCGGGCTTCTGGAGTCTCGCGCTTGAGGCTGCTCAACTTCTCGGCCGGCGGACGGCAGTCCTGCGGCGCGCTCGTCGCGGACGGCGTCATCGACCTCGGAGCGAGGCTCGGCGCTGCCGCGGGCGAGCTCCTCTGGCTCATCCGTTCGGAAAGCTCGACGCTCGAGAAGGTGCGCGAGCTCACCGAATCCGGCGCGCGCGACTATGCCCTCGGCGAGGTGAAGCTTTTGAGCCCTGCCGGACGTACGCGCTACTTCTGTATCGGCGTCAACTACCCCGAGCGCAACGCGGAGTACCGCGACGGCAGCGAGCGGCCACGGTATCCGAGCGTGTTCATGCGCACACACACCTCGTTCGCGGCGCCCGGAGAGCCGATCGTTCGGCCGCGCGAGTCCGAGCAGCTCGACTACGAAGGCGAGATCGTGGTCGTGATCGCACACGGAGGCAGACGGATCCCGCAGGCGCAGGCGCTCGCACACGTCTTCGGCTATACGTGCGGAAACGAGGGGTCGGTGCGCGACTGGCTGCGGCACGCCAAGTTCAACGTCACCCAGGGAAAGAATTTCGACCGCTCGGGATCTCTCGGACCGTGGGTCGTCACGGCCGATGAGGTCGGCACGGCGCCGCTGCGCGTCACCACCCGCGTGAACGGCGAGGTGCGGCAGGACGACACGAGCGACCGGATGCTCTTCTCCATCCCCTATCTGATCGGTTATCTCTCGAGCTTCTGCACGCTCGAGCCCGGAGACGTGATCTTCTCGGGCACCCCGAGCGGTGCGGGGGCGCGCTTCGATCCGCCGCGATACCTGCGCGCGGGTGATGTCGTCGAGGTGGAAGTCTCGCGCGTGGGATCCCTCACCAATGCCGTGGTCGACGATGCCGCCTGAGGCGCCCAAGCGCCGGATGCGAATCGAGAGCCGCCCGATCCCGATGCGCTCCTTCTCGAATTCACTGCCCATGGCGCTGCTCAAGGCACGCGAAGCGGTCATGCGCCGGTTCCGCCCGGGCCTGCGCAGCCATGGCGTGACCGAGCAACAGTGGCGGGTGCTGCGCGCACTCGCGGGCCGCCCGGCGCTCCCGCTGCGCGAGCTCGCCGCCGAGACCTGCCTGCTCGCGCCGAGTCTCTCGCGCATCCTGCCGCAGCTCGAGGCGCGCGGACTCATCGTGCGGCAAGCCGTCCCGGGCGACCTGCGTCGCGCGAGCGTCGTGCCGAGTCCCGCCGGGCTCGAGCTCATCGCAGCACACGCTCCGCAGTCGGAGGCTGCCTATCGGCAGATCGAGCGGCGCTTCGGAGCCGAGCGCCTCGGGCAGCTGTTCACCCTGCTGCGCGAGCTCGAGCGCTCGCTGACCTGCACACCGGGTGCGCGGCGCGCACGAGGCAGCGGGCTGCCCAAGCGCGCGGCGCGCCGTCCCATGCGCGCGCGCACTCTGGCGGCCGAAGGGCGCAAGCCATGAGCCTGTACTACGTGCAGAAGCTGCTCTATCAGCTCAACCGGGATCCCGCAGTGCGCCGGCAGTATACCGAGAACCCCGAGGGACTCCTCGCAGGCTACGAGCTCAGCGAAGAGGAGCGCTGCGCGGTGCGCGAGCCGGACATCGGTCTTCTGTACGTGATGGGCGTCAACGGGCAGCTGCTCATGCACTTCGCAGCGCTGCGCGGCTACGAATGGGATGCCTATCTCGAGGCGATGCGCCAGGGCGAGAAGCGCTACGGTCCCGTGCGGACGGGCTTTTACAAGCGCGCGCGCCGATGAGTCTGGTATTCGCCGCAGTCGTGAGCCATGCGCCCGGAATCACCGGGCGCGCGCAGCGCGCCGACCCCGCGCTGCGCGACGGTTTCTACGCCAATCTCGCACGGTTGCGCGGAGCGCTCGAAGCCGCACGGCCCGATGCGCTCGTCGTGATCGCCGCGGAGCACTTCGCGAACTTCTTCATGAACAACATGCCCTCGCTGTGCGTCGGCATGGCCGAGAGCTACGAGGGACCGATCGAGGACGAGGAGTGGCTGCGCATCAAGCGCACCCGCATCCCGGGTGCGCCCGAGCTCTCGCAGCGTCTGATCGTCGAGATGATGAAGGATGTCGACCTCGCCTACTCGGAGGAATGGAAGTTCGACCACGGCATCATGGTTCCCCTCCACTTTCTCACGCCACGGTACGAGCTGCCGGTCATTCCGGTGAACATCAACTGCCAGGGCCCGCCGCTCATTCCGCTCGCGCGCTGCTGGGCGTTCGGTCGCGCATTGCGCCGCGCCTGCGATCGGGTCCCCGAACGGGTGGCGGTGGTCGCAACGGGCGGCATCTCGCACTGGCCCGCCACACCGGACTCGGGAAAGATCAACGAGGCGTGGGATCGCGCATTCCTCGCGAAATTTCTCGAGAATCGCCGCGCCGAGCTCATGGCCTATACGGACGAGGAAACCTATCGCGAGGCGGGCCAGGGAGGCTTCGAGATCCGCACGTTCATCGCGCTCGCGGGCTTGACCGAAGGCAGCCGCGGAGAGCTCTGGTTCTACGCACCCATCCCGATCTTCGCGGTGGGATGCACGGTCGCCATGATCCGGATCGCGCCGCTGCCGAAAGAACCGGCTGCCTGATTCAAAACGCCGCGCCGAGGATCGCGCGAGCGTCCTCTTCCCGCACGCGTTTGGGATTCTTGCCGATCGTCGGGTTGGCCGGGCTCAACCGTGCGACCACCTCGATATCCTCAGCGCCGACGCCGCATGCGGAGAGCCGGGCCGGGAGCTCGAGCCGCGCCCGCAGCTCGTCGATGGCCCGCGCGGCATCACCGTCCGTGCGGCCGAAGGCTTGCGCGAGCTGCGCCACCGCCTCCGGAACGGCATCCGCATTGAACTCGACCGCGTGCGCCAGGATCACGGCATTGGCAAGCCCGTGAGGGATTCCGCAGCGCGCGCCGACCATCTGCGCGAGCCCGTGATGCACGCCCATCGAACCGTTTTGGAGGCAGCGTCCCGCGAGCATGGCTGCGGCGAGCATCGCGGTGCGCGCCTCGAGATCGTGCGGATGCTCGACCACCCGGGGCAGCGAGCGGTAGATCTGCCCCGCCGCTGCGCGGGCGATCGCCTCGGCCTCTGCGGTGCGCGTCGGCGACCAGAGCACCTCGACGCAGTGGGCGAGTGCGTTCATACCGGTCTCGGCGCTCGCGCGCGGCGGCAGATCGAGCGTCACCTCCGGGTCGTAGAGCACGGCGCCGGGCGCGGTGCTGGGGCTTCCGCTGCCCGACTTGCGCCGCGAGGTTTCGTCCGTCACGCCGAAGAAGGGCGTGAGCTCCGCTCCCGAGTAGGTCGTCGGGACGCTGAGATGCGCGACGAGCGGGCGGTCGAAACACGTCTTTCCGCGCTCCCCGCTCGCCTCCTCCGCGAAATAGCACACAGCCTTGCCGAGATCGGAGCAGGCCCCGCCACCGAAGCTCACGACGGTATCGGCTCGCTCGCTGCGCAGCCGCTCGAGCGCAGCGCGCACGGTGCCCTCGGGGACGTGCGGGCGGGCACCGTCGAACACCGCGGCCAGCCCCGGGCCGAGAGCGTGCGCGAGCCGGCGTCCGCCCGCCGATTCGCGCCCCCGCGCCGAGCAGATGAGCAGCACGCGCCGGGCCCCGAGCTCCCCGAGCGCGCGGTCCGCCTCCTCGATGACCTTGCAACCGAAGCGCAGGCGCTGGGCATAGCTCACGTGCAACCACTTCATGGCGATATCATACTCCCCATGCAAAACGATTCCGGCCGCGACGGCCGGCCCCTGCCTTTCGAGGTCTACGCCATCCGCTACGCGACGGTCGCGCGGCGCAGCGCCGAGAATTTCATCGGCGGCGATCCGCACGAAAGCGCAGCGCGAATGGACTACTTCGTGTGGCTCGCCCGGCGCGCCTCCGAGGCGTTCGTGATCGACACCGGTTTCAACGAGGCCGCCGCCCGGCGCCGGCGACGCGACTTCCTGCGCTCACCGGCCGAAGGGCTCAAACTCCTCGAGGTGGACTCGGCGACCGTCAGCGACGTGATCGTCACTCACCTGCACTACGATCACATCGGCAACTTCGATCTGTTTCCACGCGCGCGCTTTCACCTGCAGGACCGCGAGCTCGCCTATGCGACCGGCCGGTACATGGCGACCGAATTTTTCGCTCAGGCCTACGAGGTGGACGAGATCGTCGCGATGGTCCGCCATGTCTACGCCGGACGTGTGCGCTTCTACGAGGGGGATGCCCAGATCGCGAGCGGATTGAGCGTGCACCTCGTCGGGGGGCACACGAAGGGGCTGCAGGCCGTGCGGCTCTGGACGCGGCTCGGCTGGCTCGTGCTCGCGTCGGATGCGAGCCACTACGCGGCGAACATGAACGAGGCGCGCCCGTTCCCGGTGGTGGCGGACGTGACGGCGATGGTCGACGGCTGGCGCAGATTGCGCGAGCTCGCATCTGCACCGCAGTACATCATTCCGGGACACGACCCGGGCGTGATGCAGCGCTATCGCGCGCCGCACCCGTCCCTGGAGGGCATCGCCGTGCGGCTCGACGCCGAGCCGGCCGAGTGAGCCACCGAGCAAACTGAAGTCGAGAGGCGAGAGTCATGGCGATACTGGAGCACCGCGGCGAGAAACCTCCGAAAGGTTTCAAACGGCACGAGTACTCGGTCAATGGCATGAGAACCGTGGTGTACGTCGGCGGGCAGGGCCGCCCGGTCGTTTACTGGCACGGCGCCGGCGCCTGGCATGGAATCGATTTCGCCCGCCCATGGACCGAGCGCTTCAAGGTGATCGTGCCGTTTCATCCCGGATGGGGCGAGTCCGGCGATGACCCCCGGCTGGAGACGATGAGCGAGTATCTGCTGCATTATCTCGACCTCTTCGATCAGCTCAACCTCACACAGTTCGATCTCGTCGGCTTCTCACTCGGCGGCTGGATGGCGGCGGAATTCGCCGTGGCGCACACGCATTACCTTCGCAAGCTGGTGCTCGTTGCGCCCGCCGGGCTGGCCGATCCGCAGCATCCGGGACCGCCCATGGGGTCCTGGACGCTCGAGGAGATGTACGCGCATCTCGTGAGCGATGTCGCCGTCCTCGAGCCCTATCTGCCTCCGCCCGAGCAGGCGGCGCGCCATGAGGAGGAGATCAAGCGCGAGATGCAGTCCAGCCGCCGGCTCGCGGCGCAGGGGCCTTTCAATCCGAAACTCGAGCGCTGGCTGCATCGCGCGACGATGCCGACGCTGCTCGTATGGTCGAACGCCGATCGGATCGCCCCGGTCGGCCGCTCCGCCAAGTGGATGGAGCTGCTGCCCAACGCGAAGCTCGCATTGTTCGAGCGGGCGGGGCATCTGGTGCTCGATGAGCTCGAGGAAGCCCGCGAGTGCGTCGCCAAATTCCTGGGAGAGTGATGAAGCTCTACTCCCAGGACGGCAACGAGCTCATGCGCGTCGACTCCATCGAGCGCGACGGAGCCGACCTCCTCGTTCGCGGCAAGGTGTTCGGCGCGATGCCGATCACCGCGAAACTGCGCCCCGAGGAGGCGCGCAGCGGCCTGAAGCTTCTCAATGCGCGGCTCGCGCTCTTTCTCCTCACCTTTCCGTTCCGTCGCAGCCGACGCTGAGACATTTTCGTTGCCATCGCGCAACGAGCCGGGCCCCGCGGCTTGGTGCTCCCACGCGGCGTTCGTTGCGCGACGTTGACATCGGAGCACGCCAGCCGGTAACCTCAAGTCGCCTGTGCCGATAAGTAAAAAGTCCGCCAAACGGGGATCGCTCGCCGGAGTTCACTGCGCCAGGTAGGGCCGCGCACCGCTACGAGAGGGGAGAAGCGATGCTGAGCTCAAGTCTTAGGAGCCGTTAATAAATAAACATGTCACTTATTTGAGTCGTGGCGTGATGGTGTAGTTCCATTCGCCATGGAACTTGTCGGGCTGCAGCTTGACTTGTTTCATCTGCGCAGCGCTCACCTTGCGCCCGGTCGAGTATTTGCGCCGGTCCAATCGGCAGGTGACCGTCAGTCCCTTGGCCGTCGTCGTTCGGGCGATCAGATGCACGATCGTCTCATAATCGCGCAAGGGCTCCCCGCGCCAGTTGGAGGAGATGAAGGAAAACAGTCGGTGCTCGACTTTGTTCCACTTGCTGGTGCCGGGCGGAAAATGACACACCGAGACGCACAGGCCGGTTTGATCGGCGAACTTCTGCAGCTCCAGCTTCCACAGCCGCAGTCGATAGCCGTTGCTGCCGCCCGCATCAGCGGTGATCAGGATCTGGGTCGTTTGAGCATAGATCGCCCGACCTTCCGCCCGCCACCAGCCGCGGACCGAGGCCACGGCGAAGGCTCCGGTATCGTGATCGGTACCGATGTTGACGAAGCCGGCGTTGCGGCCGATGTCGTAGATGCCGTAGGGGTAGGCGCGAGGCACCTCGGGAGTGGGAAAGTCGTGGCCGTGAACGTGCAGGGGCTGCTTGGCGGGTAGCCACTGGCGGCCCTTGTTTTCGTAGTTGCCGATGAGCTCCTTCTTCTTGGTGTCCACCGAGATGACCGGTAGGCCCGCTCGCAGATACTTCTTGACCTCGGTGCTGATGTGCCGAAACTGCGCATCCCGATCGGGATGGTCGGCTCCCTCCTCGGTCTTGCGATTGCCCTGCAGACTGTAATGCTGCTCATGAAGCAGCTGTGCCACCTTCACATGGCTCACCGGATGCCGTCGCTCCTTGAGCGCTCGAGCAATCGTGCGCGTGCTTTTGCATATCCATCGTAGTGGAGACTCCGGATCCCCACGCGTGTCGCCCTCTATCATGGCATCGAGGGCCTGCAGCAACTTCGGGTCGCCGCTCAGGATCGACTTGCGACCCGCCCCGGCACGGCGCACCCGGCCCGCACCGAGCACCTTGCCCGTTTGGATCTCATGCATGCCGCGCGTGATGGCCTGACGCGACAACCCACACGCTTGGTGCACCAAAGTCACGCCACCGAATCCCAAGCTCATCGCTTCATTGGCGGCAGTGATACGACGCGTCCGTTCATCCAGATGAGGCCATATGGAACGGAGCTTTCGCGTCAAATCCGAAAGCATGCTCACGCCCCGTGAGCATAACACTTTGACTCGTCAGATGTTATGTTTATTTATTAACGCGTCCTAAGACTTTGAAGGATATAGGGGAAGGCTGGCTGGGATTGATAAGATGTTGTTACCACACATCCAGCCCACCAACCCCGAGGCCAGCCTTGAGAGATCGTAGTGCCGCTTTTCAATCTCAGCAACGTCAATCTCGCATTGTGCGACAAGCGCAGCGACTTCAGGCGGTGGATTTCTTCAACGTGCTCACCGGGCCGGAGCTGCTGGAGAAGACCGAGGCACTGCTGCCGGAGCACCGGGAGCGAGAGTATCCGCCGACCGTGGCGCTCGCGATGTTCTTGAAGCAGGCCCTGTCGGCGGATCGCTCGTGCCAGAAGGCCGTGAACGGCTGGATTGCCCAGTGCGTGGCCGAAGGACTCAAGCCCCCGAGTTCGCGCACGGGTGGCTACAGCAGAGCGCGCGGTCGGCTGCCGACGCAGATGGTCACGGCGCTCACTCATGCGACCGGGGAGTTGCTTTGCGGGCAGGCGCCGGCGGGCTGGCGCTGGAGGGGGCGGATGGTGAAGCTTGGCGACGGCACCGGGCTGTCGATGCCGGACACGCAGGCGAACCAAGCTCGCTATCCGCAACCGTCCAGTCAGGCAGAAGGGGTGGGCTTTCCGCTGATGAGGCTGACTGGGGTGATTTGCCTCTCGACCGGGGCCGTGCTGGAGGTGGCGATGGGACCCCACGCGGGCAAGGGAAGCGGCGAACTGGGGCTCATTCGCCAGCTTGAGCAGGTTTTCGGGCGCGGGGATGTGTTCCTCGCGGAT
>JASHUC010000444.1 GCA_030040235.1 Gammaproteobacteria bacterium
CGAAGCGCACGTTCGCTCCTTCTACGACAGCAACGAGGACGGGATCGGTGATTTTGCCGGTCTCACCCAGAAGCTCGACTACATTCAGGATCTCGGGGTCAATACGATCTGGTTGCTGCCGTTCTATCCCTCCCCGGGCAAGGACGACGGCTACGACATCTCGGGCTATCGCGACGTCCACCCGCAATACGGCACGCGCGCCGACTTCAAGCTCTTCATCCACGAAGCCCATCGCCGCGGGATCCGCGTGATCACCGAACTGGTGATCAATCACACCTCCGACCAGCACCCGTGGTTCCAGGCGGCGCGGCGCGCGCCCGCCGGCTCGCGCAAGCGCGACTTCTACGTCTGGAGCGACACCCCGGATCGCTACGCGGGGACCCGCATCATCTTCACCGATACGGAGACTTCCAACTGGACGTGGGATCCCCTCGCCAAGGCCTACTACTGGCACCGCTTCTTCAGCCACCAGCCCGACCTCAACTTCGACAACCCGCACGTCGAGCGGGCGATCACCCGGATCATGAAATTCTGGCTCGATCAGGGTGTGGACGGGCTGCGTCTCGATGCCATTCCGTACCTCGTCGAGCGGGAGGGCACGAGCAACGAGAACCTGCGCGAGACACACGAGGTGGTGCAACGCATCCGCAAGGTGATCGACGAGCGCTACGCCGATCGCATGCTGCTCGCCGAGGCGAATCAATGGCCGGAGGACTGTCGCGACTACTTCGGCAACGGCGATGAATGCCACATGGCGTACCACTTCCCGCTCATGCCGCGCATGTACATGGCGATCGCTCAGGAGGATCGCTATCCGATCACCGAGATCATCGATCAGACCCCCGACATCCCCGCGAGCTGCCAGTGGGCGGTGTTCCTGCGCAACCACGACGAGCTCACGCTCGAAATGGTGACGAGCCAGGAACGCGATTACATGTACAAGATGTACGCGGTCGATGCGCGTGCCCGGCTCAATCTCGGCATCCGCCGCCGTCTCGCGCCGCTGCTCGAGAACGACATCGACCGCATCAAGCTCATGAACGGCCTGCTGCTCTCGATGCCCGGCTCGCCGATCATCTACTACGGCGACGAGATCGGCATGGGCGACAACATCTTCGTCGGCGATCGCAACGGCGTGCGGACCCCGATGCAGTGGAGCCCCGACCGCAACGCCGGCTTCTCGCGCGCCGATCCGCAGCAGCTGTATCTGCCGCCCGTCATGGACCCGATCTACGGCTTTCAAGCCGTGAATGTCGAAGCCCAGACGCGCGACGGCTCCTCGCTCCTGAATTGGATGAAGCGCATGCTGCAGGTCCGCAAGACCTCCCAGGCCTTCGGCCGTGGAACCCTGCGCTTCATCCGCCCGGGCAACCGCAAGGTGCTCGCGTACGTACGCGAGTATGCGGAGGACTCGATCCTCTGCGTCGTCAATCTCGCCCGCTCCGCCCAGCCGGTCGAGCTCAATCTGGCGGAGTTCAAGGGCATGGTGCCGATCGAAATGATGGGCAGAACGCCCTTTCCCCCGATCGGAGATCTGCCGTATCTGCTGACGCTGCCCGGACACGCGTTCTACTGGTTCCGCCTGAGCCGCGAGGCCGAGGCGCCGGCATGGCACGAGGAGCGCATGCCACGCGAGGATGCGCCGGTGCTGGTGCTGATCGACCGCTGGCACAGCTTCTTTCCGGAAGCCGTGGCGCTCTGGCGCGGTGGGCTCGCCGCGCGACTGCGCGCCCAGCTCGAGGAGCGCGCGCTGCCCCAGTACATCGCGACGCAGCGCTGGTACGGGGGCAAGGGCGGTCGCGTCGCGCGCGCACGCCTCGCCGATCAGGCCGTCTGGAGTGCACGCGGCGGCGAATGGCTGGTCGCGCTCTTCGACGTCGAGGGCGCCGCCGAGAGCGCCCGCTACTTCATCCCGCTCACGCTCGCCTTTCAGGATCGTGACGAGCCGCAATGGGGCCGCCTGCAGGCCGCAGCCGTTGCCCGCGCAAGGCAGCATGCGCGCACGGGCGTGCTCGCCGATGCGTTCGCCGACGAGGGCTTCTGCCGCGCGCTCGTCGAGCAGATCGGGCAAAGCGGCGAGCAGCCGCTCGCGCACGGCCGGCTGAGATTCACGCCGACGAAGGCCTACGCGGAGCTGCGCGGCGATCCGCACGCGGAGCTCGCGAGCGGTTTGCCGCTCGCGCAGAGCAGCAACACCGCGCTGCGGGTCGGGGAGCGACTGTTTCTCAAGGCATTCAGACGCATCGAGCCCGGCGTGAGTCCGGAGCTCGAGATGGGGCGCTTTCTGACCGAAGTCGCACACTTCCCGAACGTCGTTCCGCTCGCGGGCGCCGCCGAGTACGTTGCGAGCGACGGCTCCCTCGCCACGCTGGTTCTTCTGCAGGCGTTCGTGCAGAACCAGGGCGACGGGTGGGACTACACGGTCAATTACCTGGCGCGGTTCCTCGAGGATCGGCGCACCGCCGCGAAGGTCGAGCCCGGCGCACATGGCTCGTACCTCGCGCTCATGCACACCCTCGGCGAGCGTGCCGCCGAGCTGCACCAGGCGCTCGCCACGCCGACCGAGGATGCCGCCTTCGCCGCCGAGCCGGTCACGCCCGACGATGTACGGCTGTGGTGCGATCGCGCCCGGGAGGAGCTCGGCGCCACCTTGGAGCTCGTGAGCCAGACAAAGGAGCTGCCCGAGCCGGCACGGGCGCAGGCACAGACGCTGCTCGCAGGGCGCAATGCGCTCCTCGGTCGCATCGACAGCGTGATGCCCGGGACGGTGGCGCGAGGGCTGAAGATCCGGCATCACGGAGATTTCCATCTCGGCCAGGTGCTGCTTCAGCGCAACGACTTCATCATCGCCGATTTCGAAGGCGAGCCCGCGCGCCCGCTCGAAGCGCGTCGCGCCAAGGGTTCGCCGCTCAGGGATGTGGCGAGCATGCTGCGCTCCTTCCTCTACGCGCGCTCCGTGGCGATGCGTCGCTGCATGATCGAGTCGCACGAGGACTGCGGACGCTGGGAGGGGCTGCTCGAGGCCTGGGAAGGCGAGGCGCGCGCTCAATTCCTCGGCGCCTACGCAGCCCGCCTCCGGGACAGTGCGCTCTACGCGAGCCTCGAGGATGCCCGCCCGCTGCTCGAGCTGTTCGAGCTCGAGAAGGCGCTCTACGAGCTGCGCTACGAGCTGCGCAACCGGCCCGACTGGGTGGGCATCCCGCTCGGCAGCCTGCTCGGGCTCGCCGCAGGAGGTTGAGATGGCGGTCGCCGATCGGGAAATGCCAGCGACGCTCGCCCGCGGGCGCGAGCCGCATCAAGCGTGGCAGAGCGAGGACAGGATCACGGCCGTGTGGCCCGGCGGCCCGTATCCGCGCGGCGCGACCTGGGACGGAGAAGGTGTCAACTTTGCGCTGTTCTCCGAGCATGCCACACGCGTCGAGCTCTGCGTGTTCGACGCGAGCGGACGGCACGAGCGCCAACGCATCGAGATCGGGGAGTGTACCGACCTCGTGTGGCACTGCTACCTGCCGGAGGCCCGCCCGGGACTGCTCTACGGCTATCGCGTGCACGGCCCGTACGAACCGGAGAAGGGCCTGCGCTTCAATCCAAACAAGCTTCTCATCGAGCCCTATGCCAAGCAGCTCGAGGGCCGGCTGCGCTGGAGCGATGCGCATTTCGGCTATCGCCTCGGACACTCCAAGGCGGACCTCTCGTTCGACAAGCGCGACAGCGCTCCGGGCACCCCCAAGTGCCGCGTGATCGATCCGGCATTCACCTGGGGGGATGACCGCCCGCCGCGCACCCCCTGGCAGGATACGGTCATCTACGAGCTGCATGTGCGCGGCTTCACCATGCGCCATCCGCAGGTGCCCCCGAGGCTGCGCGGCACCTACGCGGCGCTCGCAACGGCCCCGGTGATCGACCACCTGCTGCGCCTCGGGATCACTGCGGTGGAGCTGATGCCGGTGCATGCCTTCATCGACGATCGGCATCTGCTCGACAAGGGCCTCAGAAACTACTGGGGCTACAACACCATCGGATTCTTCGCCCCGGAGCGGCGTTACAGCGCGAGCGGCGTGGTCGATGAGTTCAAGACGATGGTCAAGACGCTGCACTCGGCGGGCATCGAGGTGATTCTCGATGTGGTCTACAACCACACGGCCGAGGGCAACCAGCTCGGTCCCACCCTCGCCTTCCGTGGCCTCGACAATTCGAGCTACTACCGCTTGAGTCCCGAGAATCCGCGCTATTACATGGACTTCACGGGCACGGGCAACACGCTCAACCTGCAGCATCCCCGCGTGCTGCAGCTGATCATGGACTCCCTGCGCTACTGGGCGTGCGAGATGCACGTCGACGGGTTCCGCTTCGATCTCGCTTCCACCCTCGCACGCGAGCTCTTCGACGTCGACCGGCTCGGCTCGTTCTTCGACACGATCAGCCAGGACCCGGTTCTCTCTCAGGTGAAGCTCATCGCCGAGCCGTGGGACGTGGGCGCGGGCGGCTACCAGGTGGGGAACTTCCCTCCCGGGTGGAACGAGTGGAACGACAAGTACCGCGACTCCATGCGCTCGTACTGGAAGGGCGACGGCGGGCTGATCGGGGAGTTCGCGCGGCGCTTCTCGGGATCGGCCGACCTGTACGAGGCGAGCGGACGCAAGCCGCACGCCAGCATCAATTTCATCACGGCGCACGACGGCTTCACGCTCGAGGACCTCGTGAGCTACAACGGCAAGCACAACGAGGCGAACGGCGAGGACAACCGCGACGGGAGCGACAACAACCGCTCCTGGAACTGCGGCGCGGAGGGCGCGACGGACGATCCTGCGGTGCGCTCCTTGCGAGCGCAGCAGAGGCGCAACCTCATCGCGACGCTGCTCCTTTCCCAGGGCGTGCCTATGATCCTCGGAGGCGATGAGCTCGGACATACTCAAGCCGGCAACAACAACGCGTACTGCCAGGACAACGAGATCTCCTGGCTCGCGTGGGAGCTGTCGCCCGAGCAGCGCGAGTTCCTCGCGTTCGTCGAGCGGATGATCCGTCTGCGCCGCAGCCATGCGGTCTTTGCGCGCCGGCGGTTCCTCTCCGGACGACCGATTCCGGGTGTCGGCGAGAAGGATGTGGCGTGGCTCACGCCGGAGGGCACCGAGATGGCCGAGGCGGAGTGGGAGCAGTCCTTCGCCCGCGCGCTCGGGGTGCACCTGGTGGGCGCGGCGCTCGAGCGCATCGACCGCAGGGGTCACCCGATCAAGGACGACGACTTTCTCCTTATGTTCAATGCGCACTACGAGTCGGTCCCGTTCCTGCTACCCGAGTTCCACGATGGCCAGCACTGGCTGCTGCTCGCCGACACGGCGCAGCCCGGAGCGGCCGCGCAAGGCAAGCGTTTCTCGGCAGGCGATCGTTACGTGCTGCAGGGCCGCTCGCTCGCGCTCTTCACCGAGCGACACGATCACCTCCCGGAGCGACACGATGAGCGAACTTTGGAGCAACGCGATGAGCCATCAGCCGGCGCAGCCGCTCCCGCCGAGCCCCAGGGCGCTTGAGCGCTCGGGGAGACTCGAACCCCAGATGGCTCCGAGCTCAAGCCGCAGCGCGCCGCGTTCGTTGGTGCATCGCATGCCCTTCGGCGCCGAGCTGACCGCCGAGGGCGCCGTGCGCTTCCGGCTGTGGGCGCCGGCCGCCCGGCGGGTCGAGCTCGCCCTCTACGAGGCGCACGGCACGCGTTATCTCGAGGTTCCGGCCGGCGGTGACGGCTGGGTCGAGCTCACAACCGATGCGGCGGGTCCGGGCACCCGGTACCGCTACCGCATCGACGGGGCGCTCGAGGTGCCCGATCCGGCCTCGCGATTCAATCCGTACGACGTCGCAGGGCCGAGCGTCGTGGTCGATCCGTCGGCCTTCAAATGGACCGACGTGAGCTGGCGCGCTCCGCCCTGGCACGAGGCGGTGGTCTACGAGCTGCACACCGGCACCTTCACCCCCGCAGGGACCTTCGCCGCCATCGAGGACAAGCTCGATCACCTCGCCGAGCTCGGCGTCACGGCGATCGAGCTGATGCCGATCGGCGATTTCCCCGGCAGGCGCGGCTGGGGGTACGACGGCGTGCTGCCCTTCGCCCCCGATTCCGCCTACGGGACGCCCGACGATCTCAAATATCTCGTCTGCGCGGCCCACCAACGCGGCATCGCCGTGATGCTCGACGTGGTTTACAACCACTTCGGGCCCGAGGGGAACTACCTCGGGCACTACGCCCCGCAGTTCTTCACCGACCGCCACCACACACCCTGGGGCGCCGCCATCAACTTCGACGGCCCCGCGAGCCGGCCGGTACGCGACTTCTACGTCCACAACGCGCTCTACTGGCTCACCGAATACCGCCTCGACGGCCTGCGATTCGACGCCGTACACGCGATCTGCGACTCGAGCTCCCCGCACATCCTCACCGAGATCGCGCGAGCGGTGCGGAGCGGACCGGGCGCGGGCCGCCCCGTCTATCTCATCCTCGAGAACGCGGCAAACGAGGCACACTGGCTCGGGGAAAGCTTCGATGCGCAGTGGAACGACGACGTGCATCACTCCCTGCACGTCATCCTCACGCGCGAATCCGACGGCTACTACGAGGACTTCATGGAGCGTCCGCACGCCATGCTCTGCCGCGCCCTCGCCGAGGGGTTCGCGTATCAGGGCGAGCTCGCGCGGCATTTCGGCCGGGCGCGGGGCGAGCCGAGCGCGCACCTGTCCCCGAGCGCTTTCGTGAACTCGCTGCAGACGCACGATCAGATCGGCAACCGCGCATTGGGCGAGCGTCTCGCGCATCTGGTCGGCAACGAGGCGGCGCGCCGCGCCGCGGCGGCCATCGTACTGCTTGCGCCCGCGACGCCGATGCTCTTCATGGGAGAGGAATGGGAGGCGAGCGCGCCGTTCACCTACTTCTGCGATTTCGGGCCGGAGCTCGCCGAGAAAGTGCGTGCGGGCAGGCGGCGCGAGTTCTCGCGCTTCGAGAAGTTCCGGCGCGCCGAGGCGCTCGAGCGCCTCCCGGACCCCGTCGGCGCCGCGACGGTCGAGGCCGCCCGGCTCGATTGGCGGGAGCTGCGCGATCCCGCCCACGCGGCAGCCCTCGATCACTACCGGCGGCTGCTCGCGCTGCGCCGCCGCGAGATCGCACCGCGCATTCCGCAGATCCGCTCCGCCACCTGCGTGCGGCTCGAGGAGAATGGGGCGTTCGCCGTCGATTGGCCGCTCACCGACGGCTCGACGCTGCACCTGCTCGCGAACCTCACGGACCATCCGGTACCGGGCGTCGGCCGCATGAGCGGGCGGCTCATCTTCGCCACGCACCCCGACATCCGCGCCGCCGTGAGGCGCAACCGGCTCGAGCCCTGGAGCGTCACCTGGCTGCTCTCGCGGCGCCATGCACGGCGGTGAGCGGGCCGGCGGGCCGTGAACGCCGCGCAGCTCCCGCAGGCAACCGAGCTCCCGCTCGGGGCGCCGGGCTGGGGCGATACCTGGATCGAGTTGCCTCGCGGCGGTGAGGCGCGCATGCTCGTGAGCGTGCTGGGGGGTACCGGCGTGCAGACCCGCGATGTCGGCGGGCGGTGCGGCGTCGCCCTCTCGGAGGTGCTGGTCGACTTCCCGGTGGCGCTGCTCATGACGCCATGAAAATCCGTACCGTCGTCTACCTCTTCGTCCTCGCGATCGTGCTCGCCTTTCTGCTCGCCAACTGGCACACGATCGCGAGTCCGGCCGATCTCAACTTCTTCGTGGCTCGGATCCACGCGCCCGTCGGCGTACTCGTCGTCATCGTCGCGGGGGTGATCGCTGCGATCGCATTCATCGCGCACGGTCTCGCGCGCTATGGCTGGCAGCGCGAGCGACGCAGCCTCTCGAAGGAGCTCGAGCAGCTGCGCACACGAGTCGATGTGTCGCACGAGATGCGCTTGAACGAGCTGCGCGAGGCCCTCGAGCGCGAGACCGCGGTGATCCGCGCGCAGCTCGAGCGGCTGCTCTCGGACCAGAGGTGAGGGCCTGCGCTAGCGATAGCCGCGCGCCTGCAGCGTGAACAGGTGGGCATAGCGGCCGCCGAGCTGCATCAGCTCCTCGTGCCTGCCGCGCTCGACGATGCGCCCGCGGTCGAGCACCACGATCTCATCGGCCATGCGCACCGTCGAGAAGCGATGGGAGATGAGAATCGTGATCCGCTCGCGCGCCAGCTGGCGGAAGTGCTCGAACACCTCGGCCTCCGCCTGGGCATCCATCGCCGCGGTGGGCTCATCGAGCACGAGAATATCCGCGCGCGTGCGCATGAAGGCGCGCGACAACGCGATCTTCTGCCATTGGCCGCCCGAGAGCTCACGGCCGTCGCGGAACCACTTGCCGAGCTGCGTGCGGTAGCCGGCCGGGAGCGTCTCCACGAACTCGTGTGCCCGGCCCTTGGCCGCCGCTTCACGCCAGCGCCCCTCGTCCTCGAAGTAACGCTCGTCCCCGGCCCCGACGTTCTCCCCGACGAGCATCTGGTAGCGGACGAAGTCCTGAAAGATGACCCCGATGCGCTCGCGCAGGGCCGTCTCGTCCCACTCGGCGAGATCCTTCCCGTCGAGCAGGATCCGGCCGCTCGTCGGGGCATAGAGCCGCGTCAGGAGCTTGATGAGCGTCGTCTTGCCCGAGCCGTTCTCTCCGACGAGCGCCAGGCTCGTTCCCGGTGTCAGGTGAAGACTCACGTGCTCCAGAGCCGGTTGCTGGGCGTCGGGATACGTGAACGTCACGTCCTCGAATCGAACCCCGTCGCGCGGGCTCGGGCCCTGCACGGCCGCTCCCCTCGGCGGCGGTACCGGGGTTTCGAGGTACTCGTAGAGCGTCGAGAGATACAGATTGTCCTCATACATCCCGCCGACCGCCGAGAGAATCGCCGAGACGGCCGCCTGCCCCTGCTTGAACAGCAAGAAGTAGCGGGTCATCTGACCGACCGTGATCACACGGCGCACCGTGCTCACGGCAATCCACGCGTAGGCCCCGTACAGCGCGAGTGTTGCGATCAGGCCGAGAGCGAAGCCCCAGAGGTCGCGGCGGATGGTGAGCGCGCGATCCTCGCCATAGAGCGTGCGGAAGATCTCGCGATAGCGCTCGAGCAGGCGCCGCCCGAGGCCATAGAGCTTGACCTCCTTGGCGTGATCCTCGCGTGCGAGCACCGTCTCGAGGTAGGTCTGCATGCGCGTCTCGGGAGAGCGCCAGCGAAAGAGCCGGAAGGCGTCGCCCGAGAACTTCGTCTCGGCAACGAACGCCGGCAGCCCGGCGAGCAACAGCACTGCGACCGCCCACGGCGAGAAGCGCACCAGCAGCACGCCGTAGCTCACGAGCGAGATGCCGTTCTGCGCGAGGCCGAAGGTCCGCGTGACGAGCGAGAGCGGCCGGCTGGAGGCCTCGCGCCGCGCACGGGTCAGCTTGTCGTAGAACTCCGAGTCCTCGAAGTGAGCGAGCGTGAGGGTGAGCGCTTTCTCCAGAATCATCTCGTTCACACGCTGGCCCAGCTGAGCGCGCAGCAGCGACTGGCAGAGCGAAAGACCGCGCTGCGCAGCGGCGATGGCCGCGACCAGCACGCCCTCGAGCACCACGAATTCGATGACGCGCTTCGCATCCGCGCCGCCCGCGCGGATCGCGGCGATCGCCGCATCGACGATGAGCCCCGTCACATAGGCGACGAGCGCCGGCAGCACGCCTGCAACGATGGTCAGCGCCGCAAAGACGAGCGTGAGCGCGCGGTTGGTGCTCCAGACGATCTCGAGGGCGCGACGGCTGTAGCGGAAGACGCCGAAGAAGCCGCGAAAAGTGAAGGGCTGAGCGCCACCGGGCGGCGCCGCGGATTCACGGCGCGCGGAGGAATGCGCCGCGGGGGGATGGGCCGCCATGCCGGGGAGTGTGCAGCGCCACCCCCCCGTGCGGCAACGTCGCGACCTTAGGCGCCCCTCGGCGTCGAGCTGCAGCGTCACGAGCGGCCGGCTGCGCAGCAGGCCCGCTCACGGCAAGACCTCAGCAAGGGAAATGCCGGCGCGCGGTCGCGCGCCGCGCCGCTCGAGGACACGGCGCGCCTCGGCCGGGGGCAGAGGCCGGCTGAAATGAAAGCCCTGCGCAGTATCACAGCCGAGCTGGGCGAGACACTCGGCCTGCTCGGGCGTCTCGACGCCTTCGGCGACGACGCTGAGCCGCAGGCTGCGGGCAATGCCCATGATGGCGCTCACGATAGCCGCATCCGTCGCATCGCGCGCCATGTCGCGTATGAAGGCTTGATCGATTTTCAGCGCATCGATCGGCAGGCTCTTGAGATAGCTCAGGGACGAGTATCCGGTCCCGAAGTCGTCAACGAGAATACGCGAGCCGAGCCTGCGCAGTGCCTGCAGCACCGCCAGGTACGATGCGGAATTCTGCATCGCAGCACTCTCGGTGATCTCGAACTGCAGCCACTTCGGCTCGATGTCGAATTCGCGCGCGAGACCGGTGACGAGCTCGGCGAGCCGGCCGTACTCGAACTGCCGTGGAGTGAGATTGATCGAGACCGGCAGCAGCCGCAGTCCCTCACGATTCCATTCGCCGAGCTGCCGGCACACCTGGCGCAGCACCCAGGCCCCGAGCTCCAGGACGAGATTGTCGTGCTCGGCGATCGGGATGAAGCGTGCCGGAGGAATCAGGCCGAGGCGGGGGTGGCGCCACCGCAGGAGCGCCTCGAACCCGGCCGGCGATTCCGTACGCAGCTCGAAGCAGGGCTGGTACTCGAGGAACAGCTGCTCCGTTCCGATCGCGCGCCGCAACGCGTGCTCGAGCTCGAGCCGCTCGGAAAGCTGGGCCCGCATCTCGCGGGTGAAGAACTGGTGGTGCCCTCCGCCGCTCGCCTTCGCCTGCGAGAGCGCCAGATCGGCGTGCTTCAGCAGTTGCTCGAAATTCGTGCCGTCGGTCGGGCAGAGGCTGATCCCGATGCTCGCGACGATGTTGAGCCGCACCTCCTCGAGCTCGATCGGCGCGCTCAAGGCCTCCTGGATCCGGCGGGCGATGTAGTCGGCGGTGCTCGCAGCGGGCAGCCCGCCCGCCACGACGACGAACTCGTCCCCGCCCATGCGTGCGACGAGGTCCTCGGCGGCGAGGCAGCCGCGCAGCCGCCGGGCGACGGTCGCGAGCAGGCGGTCCCCCCAGCCGTGTCCGAGCGAGTCGTTCACGTCCCTGAAATGATCGAGGTCGATGTAGAGCAGCGCCAGCAGCGATTCCTCGTGCGCCGCCTCGTCCGTGAGCCTGGGGAGCTGTGCCTCGAGATACAGCCGATTGGGCAATCCGGTGAGCGCATCGCGCTGGGCGAGACGCACCATGCGCTTGCGGTGAGCGCGTTTCTGCGCCGCGAGTGCGCGGCGCGCCGTGACATTGCGCCCGAGCAGGCACACGAGCTCCCGCTGCCCGATGCGCATCCAGCTCAGGGTCAACTCGAACGGAACTCGCCGGTCGCCGTTGCCGCGCACGCTGACCACTCGGCCGTGCCCCGCCCAGCGTGTGCGCAGACGCGCGAGACGTTCGGGCGCGAGTGCGCGGCTCAGATCACGAAGGTTGCGCCCGAGAATCTCCCGCAGCGAGTATCCGAGCTCGCGTGATGCCGCTGGGTTCGCCTCGATGATGCTGCCGGTCGTGGCATCGGCGAGCAGCACACTCTCGCCGAGCTGGTGGCTGATGCTGCGGTAGTAGCGAGCGAGCGCGTGCGCACGGAACAGCGACTCGAGCAGCAGCAAAGCGGCGAGTGCGGCGCACGCGAGCCCGGCCAGGTCCCAACCGAGGAGGCCCGCCACGCCGTGCGGCCACAGGTGCGAGACCGCCGCGAGCGCAAGACCTACGACGCCAAGAGCAATGAGCGATCGGGTACGCACCGGACTGCGACACGCGGGGCCGGATTGCCCCGCCTGCCTGTGTCGGCCGGTCCCGCCGGCGAGTTGAGTCGCCCGGTGTGAGCGCCGTCCCAGTTTGGCCGGCAGCGTCGAACGATCCGCTCACCGCTCGCTGCGCGTGACCGATGCGCGGCGACTCAGTAGGGCGGCGGCAGATCCGGATAGTTGCGGAACAGGTCGGGCTCACCTTTGACTTCGTTGTAGGGGCGATACACCGTCGAGCCGGCATCGGGGGCAACGGTGAGCGCGTTGCGCACCGTACCGTGGTCCTTGGCCTCGGCCCAGCTCACTTCGTAGCGGTTGCGGAACAGCGG
>JASHUC010000445.1 GCA_030040235.1 Gammaproteobacteria bacterium
GCGGCGAATGGTCGTGACGCGCCGGAACGGCAACCCGGGACTTCCCGCGTCCAGCCATTTCAAGGTGATGTACAACGGCGCGAAGCGGGTGGGCTACAAGCGCGTCCACACCGGTTACATGGCGATCAATACGCGGCCGGCGGATGGGCGGGCACTCTGCATTCAGCAGGGCTTCTGCGTGCAGGGATGCAAGACCGGCGCGAAGTGGAGCACGCTCTACACGGAGATTCCGCGCGCCGAGGCGACCGAAAAGCTCGATCTGCGCATCGAGAGCCGGGCGACGCGTATCGAGCACGGCGCCGACGGGCGGGTGACCGGCGTCGTCTACCGCGATTCGCATGGACGCGAGCAGCGCCAGAAGGCGCGCCTCGTGTGCGTCGCCTGCAATTCCGTGGAGACTCCGCGGCTGCTGCTGCTCTCCGAGTCGAGCCGGTTCCCGCACGGCCTCGCCAACTCGCACGATCAGGTCGGGCGCAATTACTGCCATCACGTGGGCGGCTTCATCTGGGGCCTGTTCCGTGAGCCCGTGGACTCCTGGCGTGGCACGACGCTCGCCGGCATCATCGAGGACGAGACGGTGAACGAGCCCGGGCGCGGCTTCGTGGGCGGTTATCACCTCGAGCTCGTTGCGCTCGATCTGCCGACCTTCCCGCAGGTGGGGCTGCCCTACGGGTGGGGCCGCGATTTCGCCTCGATCATCGACGACTACCGCAACATGGCCGGCATGTTCATCAATGGCGAGGACCTGCCGCGCGCGGTGAATCGCATCACCCTCGACCCCAAGGTGAGGGATTCGCTGGGCATTCCGGTCGCGCACGTGCACGTCGATGAGCATCCGAACGACACGGCTATGCGCACTCACGCGCAGGCCCAGGGCACGAAGCTCTACGAGGCCGTGGGCGCCAAACGCGTGGTGCTCTCGCGCCAGACGCCGGCCACCCACAACATGGGCAGCGCGCGGATGAGCGCGAGCCCGGAGCAGGGGGTCTGCAATTCACATGGGCAGACGCACGATATCCCCAACCTCTTCATCTCCGACGGCAGCCAGTTCAGCACGCCGGGTGCGGCCAATCCGACCCTCACCATCGTCGCGCTCGCGCTGCGCCAGGCCGAGTACATCGAGCAAAAAATGAGCACGCGGGAGATCTGAGCACCGCGGCCGCGGGGGCCAAACGCCATGACCATGCCCTGTCATCTCGAGAAGCGCTCGGGTCGCGCAATCGCATCGGGAGTCGCCGCGCTGCTCTTGGCAGTGGCCTTCAGTGCGCCTGCCGCGAGCGCGACGCCCCCCGGCTACTACCGCTGGCCCGCCATTCACGGCGAAACCATCGTCTTCACGGCCGAAGGCGACCTCTGGACCGTGGGTGTCCAGGGCGGAGTGGCGCACCGGTTGACCTCCAACTCGGGCCTGGAGAGTCTCGCGGCCATCTCTCCGGATGGAACGACGGTCGCATTCAGTGCGCAGTACGAAGGACCGACCGATGTGTACACCATGCCGATCGACGGGGGCTTGCCCCGGCGCCGTACCTGGGACGGCGATGCGCTGGTCGCCGGCTGGACGCCGGATGGCAAGGTGCTCGTTCGCACGCACCGCTATGCGACGCTGCCCGACGACCAGCTCGTCGAGATCGACGCGCAGGGCAATCGCGAGGTGCTGCCTCTCGCACAGGCGGCCTCGGGCAGCTTCACCCCCGACGGCGAGACGCTGTTCTTCACGAGGTTCGACCGTCAACCGAGCTTCACCAAGCGCTACAAGGGAGGCACCGCCGAGAATATCTGGCGCTACAGGCTGGGCGGCACCGAGGCCGCCCCGCTCACCTCCGACTGGCCGGGGACCTCCAACACGCCGATGTTCTGGAACGGCCGCGTTTATTTCCTCTCCGACCGCGACGGCGTGATGAACGTGTACTCGATGGATGCGCAGGGGCACGACGTGCGGCAGCACACCCATCAACGTGAGTTCGACGTGGAGTCTGCCTCGCTTTCCGACGGGAAGATCGTGTATCAGTGCGGAGCGGATCTGTGGCTGCTCGATCTTGCGAGCGGTCAGGACGCCGTGATTCCCATCCGGCTCGCCTCGGACTTCGATCAGCTGCGTGACCACTGGGTCGTCAAGCCGCTCGAGTATCTGACGAGCGCGCACATCGCCCCGGATGGCAGCGCCGCAGTCTTCACCGCGCGTGGCGAGGTCTTCACGCTCGCGCCCGATGGCGCGCGCATCGTGAAGGTCGCGGGCGATTCGAGTGCGCGCTTTCGCGAGGCCCGCTATCTTGCGGACGGCAAGAGCATCGTCGTGCTCTCGACCAAGACCGGCGAGGGCGAGTTCTGGAAGTATCCCGCAAACGGCATCGGCGCCCCCGAGCAGTGGACACACGATGCCACGGTGTTCCGCTACGAGGGCGTCCCTTCCCCGGATGGCCGCTGGCTCGCCCATCGCGACAAGGATCAACAATTGTGGATCTTCGATACGCGAACCCGCCGCGACACGCGCATCGCGCAATCCATGTGGGACGACTTCCGGGGCCTCTCGTGGTCGCCGGACAGCCAATGGCTCGCCTACGTTGAGTCGGCCGCGAACGGCTACGCGCAGATCAAGGTCGTGCGCGCCGCAACGGGTGACATCCACACCCTGACCACCGATCGTTACGACAGCGGAAGTCCCACCTGGAGCGCTGACGGCAAGTGGCTCTACTTCCTCTCCGACCGGATGCTGAAGACTTCCGTGCAATCACCATGGGGTCCGCGGCAGCCCGATCCCTATTTCGACCGCTCCATGAAGATCTATCAGCTGGCGCTCGTCGCGGGCACGCGCTCACCCTTCGAGCCGCCCGACGAGCTGCATCCCGCCGGCGGCAATTCCCCGGACGAGAACTCCGGCGAGGAGGCCTCACCCGCGGGAGCGCCCGCAGGACAGGACGAGCACGGCCGGCCACGGCCCCGGTCCGCGAAGCGATCCGGCCACGAGGAGCGCAGTACGGTCGCGGTCAACATCCAGTTCGACGGCCTGGCCGACCGGCTCGGCGAAGTTCCTGCACCATCCGGCAATTACCTGGCGCTGCAAGCCGCCGGCAAGCGTCTCTGCTGGCTCTCCGCCGACGATGAAGTTCCCCCCAAGTTGGCGCTTCAGTGCCTGGACGTCGCGAACCAGGGCGATCCTGCCGAGACCGTCATTCCCGATGTGAAGAGCTTCGAGATATCCCTCGACCGCAAGAAGATGATCGTGCGCAAGGGCGATGACTTCTACATCCTCGCCTCGGACGCACGGCCCGGCGTGCTCGACCCTCCGAAGAGCCCGCAGGATGCCCGCCGCCTTGCCAAATCGAAGATCGACCTGTCCCACTGGACGCTCATGACGCACCCGCGCGAGGAGTTCCGCGAGATCTTCATCAATGCCTGGCACATGGAGCGCGACTTCTTCTACGACCGCCACATGAACGGAGTCGACTGGCGCGCGATGCTCGATCGCTACCTGCCTCTCGTGGACCGCGTCACCGACCGTGACGAGCTGAATGACGTGATCGCGCAGATGGTGGGTGAGCTCTCCGCGCTGCACATGTTCGTCGTGGGCGGCGACGAGCGAAAGCCCGCCGATCAAGTCGAGCTCGCTTCGCTCGGCGCGATCCTGCGCCGCGACGCGAAGGCCGGCGGCTTCGTCGTCGAGCACGTCTATCTCCACGACCCTGATCTTCCCGATGAGGCTCCGCCCTTCGCTCGGCCGGACTCCCTGGTGCACGAAGGCGAGGTGATCCTGAGCGTCAACGGCGAACCTGCCCTCGACGTGCAGGATGTGCGGGCGATGTTGCGCGGCAAGGCCGGCCAAGCCGTGGTCCTCGAGGTCAGATCGCAGCACGGCGAGGTGCGCGAGGTTCTCGTCAAGCCGATCACCGAGCGTGAGGACGCCGCGATGCGCTACGCGGAATGGGAGTATTCGCGCCGCCTGAAGGTGGAGTCGGAATCCCACGGAGCGATTGGCTACGTGCACCTGCGCGCCATGGGACCCGACGACATCGCACGATGGGCCCGCGACTACTACCCGGTCTACGATCGCCAGGGCCTCATCATCGATGTGCGGCACAACAACGGCGGCAACATCGACTCCTGGCTCCTCGGCAAGCTCTTGCGCAAAGCTTGGTTCTACTGGCAGCCCCGCGTCGGCAATCCGACGTGGAATATGCAGTACGCCTTTCGAGGCCATATCGTCGTCCTCTGCGACCAGCAGACCGCCTCCGACGGTGAAGCGTTCTCCGAGGGCTTCAAGCGCCTGGGGCTCGGAAAGGTGATCGGGATGCGCACCTGGGGAGGCGAGATCTGGCTCTCGCCCAACACGTTCCTCGCCGACCGCGGCATTGCGACGGCTGCGCAAATCGGCGTGTACGGCCCCGAAGGCAAGTGGCTCATCGAGGGACACGGCGTCGATCCGGACATCGTGGTCGACGACCTGCCGCACGCCACCTACGAGGGACAGGACGCTCAGCTCGAGGCGGCGGTCGCCTACCTCGAGCAGGAGATACGCGAAGATCCGCGGCCCGTCCCGAAGGCGCCCCCGTATCCGGACAAGTCATTCCGGTTCGAGCAATGAGGAGGTTTCTGTGCCTGGCCCTCCTTGCCTTTGCGCACGGACCGCACGGCGTCGCCGCCGACTCCGCGCGCTTCAGCGACGAGGCCTCCCGGGTGGACGCGGTGCTCGCACTCGCCAACGAGCGACTCTCGCTGATGCCCGCGGTCGCAGCCTGGAAGTGGCAGCATGGCACCCCGGTCTCCGATCCCGCACGCGAGCGGGTGGTCATCGCGGGCGCCGCGAGACTCGCGGCGCCGCTCGGACTGGCTCCCGCGCCCGTCGAGCA
>JASHUC010000446.1 GCA_030040235.1 Gammaproteobacteria bacterium
GCCGTGAGGAGGCGAAGGCGCTCGCGGAGCGGCTCGGTGCCAAGGTGAGCGCGAGCGTCTCGAAGAAGACGGATATGGTCGTCGCGGGCGCCGAGGCCGGCTCGAAGCTCGCCAAGGCGAGCGAGCTCGGGGTTACCGTGATCGATGAGGCCGCATTCCTCGAGCTTGCGGCTCGGCGCTCACCCGCCGAGCCGCACTCGAACGAGGCCGGTTGATCGGCGCAGAGCTCAGCTGATCTTGCGGTCGATCTTGGCGTTCTTCATGAGCCCGTCTTCGTAGGCGCGGAACTTCTTCTGCTCCACGATCTGCACGAGGCGCTGGTGCACGCTCTCGTAGGACGGGGGAGTCACATCGCGCGTCCCCTCGAGCTTGATGATGTGCCAGCCGTAGGTGGTGTGGACCGGCTTGTGCGTGTACTCGCCGGGCTTCAATGCGACGACCGCCGCGGCGAATTGCGGCACCATGCGATCAGGCGAGAACCACCCGAGATCGCCGCCGTTGTCCTTCGAGCTGTCCATCGACTGCTGCTTGGCGAGGGTCGCGAAGTCGGCCCCCTGGTCGAGCTGCTCGATGAGCTTGTCGGCGTAGGGCTCGGTGGCGACGAGGATGTGGCGCGCGTGGTATTCCTCGCGCGGGAACGTCGCAACCTCCGTCTCGTACTCGGCCCGCAGCTCCTCCTCGGTCGGCTTGTGATCCTTCAGGAAGCGTTGCGAGGCGGCTTGCTCGAAGACGTTGAAGCGCGAGAGCTCGAGCAGATCCACCGTATCGGGGTCGCTCGCGAGACCATCCTTGTCCGCCTCCTGAACGACCAGCTCGGCGCGGATGAGGTTATCGAGCGCCTGCTTGCGCTGATCGGCCGTCAGATCCTTCGGGCTCCTGCCTCCGGCGATGTTCTTCACGTAGAAGTCGTAGAGATTCTGCCCGATCGCCACCCCGTTCACGGTCGCGACCGGAGGCGATGTGTCCACCTCGGCGCCGCCGGCAGCGCTCTTCTGTTGACACCCCACGAGAACTGCCGAGGCGGCGATCACCGCGAGGGTGAGGCCGAGTTGCAACGTCCGAGGGGGACCCTGGCGACTGGATATAGAGATCATGGTGGAAGATTAATCCTTGTTTATCATGTAGTTCAAGTCTATTTACACTCTGCTTCCTCAGGTACACGCGCATCCACCGCGAGGGCATGGATGCCCCTCCCCATGAGTTCGGAGAGCGCCTCATAGACCATGCGGTGCCGCGCGACCCGGGTGAGACCCCGAAACTGCTCCGACACCACGCGCACGCGAAAGTGCCCCCCTTCGCGTGCGCCTGCGTGGCCAAGGTGCAAAGCGCTCTCGTCCTCGATCAGAATTTCAGCAGGCGCGATCCGGCGCGCGATCGCGGCGCGAATGCGTGCCGCGGTGCCGTCGGAGGCGCCACCGATCGTGCCCATGCTAGCGCGAGGGGGACTCCGCACCCACCGCCTCGGTGCGCCGCGAGAGCCAGAGCACTTGCCCGGCGAGGAACGCGGCCGTCGCGGAGGTCGTGCCGAATACCTTGAAATTCACCCAGGCGCGCTCGCTCGCGTGATAGGCCACGGCGAGATTGGCGGCCCCGAGTGCGGCTGCGAACCCGATCCAGAGCCAGTTCAAACGCCGCCACAGCGGCGCCGGCACGCGCATCTCGGGCGGAAGGGCGCGACCGAGCAGCTTGGCGGCGAGCGGGGTCTCGCCAACCCAGAAGCTCGCGAGGAACGTCGCACTCACGAGCCAGAAAAAGACGGTGGGCTTCCACTGGATGTAGAGCCGATTGTGCATCGAGAGCGTGGCGGACCCGAATACGAAGACGAGTCCGGCCGAGAGGGCATGCATCGGCCCGATGCGCCGCTCGCGCGCGAGATCGACGAGCAGCAGCACCGCCATCGCCACCATGAGCGCCGCGGTGGCGGCGTACAGCCCGCGCAGGTAGTAAGCGACGATGAATACGGCGAGTGTCGCGAGCTCGAGCAGCGCTTGCATGAACGGCCGGAATATGCGGCTTCGCTACGAAGGGCGCGTATGATAGCCCAAACGAGCGGTCCGATCTGTGATGGGGGTGCTTTGAGCCAATTTTTCTCGCTACATCCCGCAAATCCCGAGCCGCGACTGATCCGGCGCGCCGCGGACATCGTGCGCGGCGGCGGCGTCATCGCCTATCCCACCGACTCCTGCTACGCCCTCGGCTGCCACATCGGGGACAAGGCCGCTCTCGAGCGGGTGCGGCGCATTCGCCAGGCCGACCGCAACCATCACTTCACCCTCGTCTGTCGCAGCGTCGGCGAGAGCGCGCGCTTCGCCCGCATCGATACCCCGCACTTCCGGCTCCTCAAGGCATGCACGCCGGGCCCGTACACGTTCCTGCTGCCTGCGACGCGCGAGACGCCGCGGCGCCTGCAGCACGAGCGCCGCCGCACGATCGGCATCCGTGTTCCGGATCACCCCGTGCCGCAGATGCTGCTCGCCGAGCTCGCCGAGCCGCTGATGAGCTCGACGCTGATCATCCCGGGCGATGCGTTGCCGCTCACCGATGCGCTCACGATCCGCGCGCGCCTCGAGCACGACATCGATGCGGTGCTCGACGGCGGCAACTGCGGCGTCGAGCCGACGACCGTCATCGATCTGGCCGTCTCCCCGCCGGCGCTCGTGCGTCGAGGCAAGGGTGAGCTCGGCCTTTTGGGCCTATAATTCGCGGCATCCCGTTCGAGTGCTGACCGGCGTGCAGTTCGTTCCCTGCTTCTGTCCTTCATGAGTGCAAATCCACAGACGCGGCGCGTGCTCTCGGGGATGCGTCCGACCGGAGCCCTGCACCTGGGGAACTACCACGGTGCGCTGCGCAACTGGGTGGAGCTGCAGTATCAGTACGAGTGCTTCTTCTGCGTGGTCGACTGGCACGCGCTCACGACCGCATACGAGGACACCTCACAGCTCCAGGAGAACATCCGCGCCGTACTCATCGACTGGCTCGCCGCCGGCCTCAATCCGGGGGTGGCGACACTCTTCATCCAGTCGCACGTGCCCGAGCACGCCGAGCTGCACCTGCTCCTGTCGATGATCACCCCACTCGGATGGCTCGAGCGGGTGCCGACGTACAAGGAGCAGCAGGCGGAGCTCAAGGAGAAGGACCTCGCCACCTACGGGTTCCTCGGCTACCCGCTGCTGCAGAGCGCCGACATCCTGGTCTACCGGGCGGCGTTCGTGCCGGTCGGGGAAGACCAGGTGGCGCACGTCGAGATCACCCGCGAGATCGCGCGCCGGTTCAATCATCTTTATGGCCGCGAGCCTCAGTTCGAGGAGAAGGCCGAGCGCGCGGTGAAGAGTCTCGGGGGCCGCAACAGCGCGCTCTACCGGCAGCTGCGCCGGCGCTTCCAGGAAGCGGGCGATGCCGAGGCGCTCGCCCGCGCCCGGGCGCTCGTGCACGCCAACAACCGCATCACAGTCGCCGACCGCGAGCGCCTGCTCGGGTTTCTCGAGGGCTCCGGAGTCAGCATCCTGCCCGAGCCGCAGGTGCTGCTCACCGCGACGCCGCGGGTTCCCGGGCTCGATGGGCGCAAGATGTCGAAGTCCTACGGCAACACGATCGGGTTGCGCGAAGATCCGGATGCCGTCGCGCAGAAACTGCGCACCATGCAGACCGACCCCGCGCGCGTGCGGCGCACCGATCCCGGGGACCCCGAGAAGTGTCCCGTCTGGGACCTGCACAAGATCTACTCCGACGAGCCGACGCGCGCCTGGGTGAACGAGGGCTGCCGGACGGCCGGCATCGGCTGTCTCGACTGCAAGAAGCCCGTCATCGAGCGGATCGTCGAAGAGGTGCGCACGTTTCGGCGCCGGGCGCAGGAGTTCGAGGACAACCCCGACCTCCTTCGCAGTATAGTCGTGGAGGGGGCCGCGAAAGCGCGTGAGGCGGCCCGTGAGACTCTCGAGGACGTGAGGCGCGCGATGCACCTCAGGGCGGACTAGTGAAAAGACCGGAGTTGAGGGTGGTCGTGGCGAACGAGCAGCCGCAAAGCACGCTTCCGCAGGCCGCACCCGAGCAGGTGGAGATGCCGTTCGCGGTGGTGAACGGCGA
>JASHUC010000447.1 GCA_030040235.1 Gammaproteobacteria bacterium
ACGAGCGCTCGCGTGAGATCCTCGGGCCGGTCGAGCATCACCTCGTGACCGCAGGGCACTGACACCGTCCGCCACCCCTTCGCTTTTGCACGCTCGTGGGCGCGCGGAAACGGCGTGTCCTCCCAGCCGCTCGCGAAGATGTAGGTGACGTTGTTGACCGAGGGAATTCCACCGGTGAGCTGGATGCGCTCCTCGAAGCACGCGAAAGGGTGCAGCGTGCACTGCCGCTCCACCCATTCCCGGTCATGAGCGTTCACGTTGAATACCGCGGGCGGGATGTGCGGGGCCTTCCAGCCCTCCCCGGCCTTGCGCGTGGCCTCGATGATCATCGAGCGTTGCGGTTCGTGCACATTGTCCAGAACGCTCTCGCCGTGTTCGGGCAGGAACGCGTCGAGGTAGACGAGAGCGCTCAGGCGATCCGGTATCCGGTCGGCGACACCCGTGATCACCGCGCCCGCATAGGAGTGTCCGCACAAGGTCACATTCGAGAGCTCTTCCCAGCGGATCAGATTCACGATGTCGCTGATGTGCGTGGAGAGGTCCACGTCGCGTGTAAGCAGGTGCGATCGATCGGCGAGACCCGTGAGCGTCGGGGTATAGACCTCATGCCCGAGCTGCTGGAGCTCGCGCCGCACGCGCTTCCAGCACCAGCTGCCGTGCCAAGCACCGTGGACCAAAACAAACGTCGACATGGGCGCGAGACCTCCGATTATGCGGCCGCCGCGAGCTGTGCGCGCCTGGCGAGGGGCACCGGCGCTGTTTCGGGGAACAGCATGAACGCAATCTGTCCGACCGCCGTCGCGCCGGTCAAGTACCACGCGGGGGCGATCGCACTCCCGGTGACATGGATCAGCCAGGTGACGACGAGCTGCGTGGTTCCGCCGAAAAGCGCAACCGCGAGGGCGTAAACAGTGCCCAAGCCCCGGCTGCGGACCGCCGGCGGTAGCGCTTCGGCGAGGCCCGCCAGGAGAGGGGCGGCCGAGCACCACGAAGCGGCGCTCAGAAAGGCCGTGCCCACGATCAATGAGCCCTCGGAGGGCGCGGCGGCGATCCACGAGAAAACCGGATAGATCCCGATCAGCAGGACGAGGTTGCTCCAGACATTGACGGGCCATCGTCCATAACGGTCGGACAGACGCCCGCCGAGCAGGCAGAGCGGCATGCTGACGAGGTAGCCCGTGAGCTCGGCCAGAAAGCCGGCCCGCGCCGAAAGGTGCAGCGAATGCTGCGCGTAGGTGGCGATGTAGGTGAAGATATACGTGCCCACGGTGCCGGCGGAGATGATGATGAATCCGAGCACCATCACCCGCCAGTGATCGCGGGTGAGACGGGGCGCACGCGTCTCTCGTGGCGGCTGGGCTTCGGCCGCCGCCGGCACTGGCGCTTCGCGAGCGTCCGCAGGTAACGTCTCGGGCAGCTGCACGCGCAGCCACAGTCCGAACGGCACTGTCAAAGCACCCAGGAGCAGCGCGATCCGCCACCCGTACGCATCGAGCTGCACGGGCGACAGGACCGCGGTGAGCGCCACACCGACCAGGTTCCCGGCGATCAGCGCG
The DNA here is from genome assembly GCA_030040235.1 of Gammaproteobacteria bacterium. The sequence continues at coordinate 1,557 of JASHUC010000447.1, forward strand.
AGGAGCTGGCTTCCTCCCTGCCACGAGACCGCCTCACCGCGTCGTGCGGGACTCGCGACCTCGGCCAGAAAGGCGGTGTTCGAGCCGAGCTCACCGCCGAGCGAGAAGCCCTGCACCAGGCGGGCGATCACCGCGAGGATGGGTGCGGCGATGCCGATCCGAGCGTAGGAGGGAATGAGTGCCATCGCAGTGATCGAGGAGCCGATCAGCGCCAGGCACAGCAGCATCGCCGGCCTGCGGCCGACGCGGTCCGCGTAGATCCCCAGCACGAAGGCGCCGATCGGACGCGTGATGAATCCGACTCCGAAGGTCGCGAGCGAAAGCATGAGGCTCATGTACCCGTTCGAGGACGGAAACAGTGCGCGCCCGATCTGGATCGCAAAGAGCGCGTAGGTCAGGAAATCGTAGAACTCGAGCCCATTGCCGATGGTCGCGGCGATGATGTGCCGTCGCTCGAGGCGCGCGGCAACGGTTGCTGCATCCTTCATACGAGCGGCGCTTGGCTCATGCGTTCGGGCTCCGTGGTGGGCGCAGCGCCGAGGCAGCTGGCGAGCGGTGTCCGTTGACCCAACCCATCAGTTTGGCGCGCCGGGTGTTCCAAACTTTGCCGTTCGTCTCAGGGGAACGGCCGGCTCTGCCTTGCTCGGCTTCTTCAGAGAGCGTACTGTCGCGCGGCTCTCCGATTCGGGGGGGTGCGTTCGGGAGATACAAGATGAGAAGAAGAAATCTGATCTGGGGGTCGCTCGCTTTGGTGCTCGTGGTGAGCGGCACGACGGCGCAGGCAGCGGCGGCCGGTGCGGATGAGCGGGCGGTCGCTGCGGCAGAACATCAGTGGCTCAAGTCACAGCAGACCAATGACGTAGGGCTCCTCGCACCGCTGATCGCCGAGAAGGTCGTGTACACGAGCGAGGAGGGGAAGCTCTTCGCCGGCAAGGACGCCCTGCTTGCCGATGCGAAGTCGATCACCTGGAGCAGCGTCGAGTACGCGGACCTGAAGGTCACGGTCTTCGGCCGTACCGCCATTGCCACGGGCACCTTCATCGGCAAGGGAACGGACTCGACGGGTAAGCCCGTCGATGATCGGTCGCGGTTCACCGATACCTGGGTGAAGATGGCGAGCGGCAAGTGGCTCTGCGTCGCCACTCAGGACTCGGCCCTGAAGGGATAGACAGAGGGCCTGATCAGGCTCTGCCCGCCGAGGTAGCGGGGGTCATGCCGGACGACCCATTAGGTGGAGTCCTCGGCGGCGAGGATGAGATATCCGCGAGCGAAGGGCCGCAGTCGCTGGCCGGCGCCGAGGCGTTTGCGGCGGCCGTTGCCGCGCAGCTGAGCGGCAACGACCCCGGCGTTGCGCGCAAGACCGAGATCTTCCTCGAGAAGCAGGCGCAGCTGCTCGAGACGCAGCGCCAGCACCTCGAGGACGAGCACGCGCTGCGTCTCGAGCATCTCACGCATCAGCGGCACTTGCTGCGGGGCCAGCGCCTCACGCAGGTGATCCGCATCACCTTCCAGATCGGCATTGCCCTCGTGGTACTCGTGATCGCCGCGGGGATTGCCGTGATGCTGCACGACGCCTTCACCTCTCACGCCGTCGTCATCGATTCTTTCGAGACCCCGGCGGCACTTGCGCCGCGCGGGGTAACCGGTACCGCGCTCGCGAGTGACATGCTCAACGAGCTCATCCGGCTGCAGAGTGCGACCCGTGCGATCTCGCTTGCTCCGCAGAAGCGCCGGCTATCGAACGGTTGGTCGGACGAGGTGAAAGTCGATGTGCCGGAGACGGGAGTTTCGCTCGGGGAGCTCTCGCGGCTCTTGAAGGCGCGGTTCGGGCATGACCTGCACATCGGAGGCAACCTCATCGAGACCGGAGCGGGAGGACTTGCTTTGACCGTGAGCGGGGACAATATCTTGCCGAGGACCTTCCCCGGCACCGCTGGCGATCTCGATTCGCTCGTAGTCCAGGCCGCCCAGTACGCCTATTCCCAGTTTCAGCCCGCGCTGTGGACTCGCTATCTTTCCTCTTCCGGCCGCTGCCCGGAGGCCATCGCATTCATCAGGACGGCGTACGCGAGCTCCGGCGGAGAGGATCGCGCCTCCCTCCTCAACGACTGGGGAAACTGTGTGACGGACACGGGTGTTTCGCCCGCCGCCTCGCGGAGTACGGCCTTGCAGTTGTATCGCGCGGCGATCCAGGCCGACCCGGATTTCATTGCGCCCTACGTGAACGAGGCGACACGGTTGGCGCAATCCGGCGACGAGGAGGGCGCCTGGCGCGTGATGAACGGCAGCGGTGTCCCGGCCCGCATCAGGCACGCATTCGCGGTGCCGCTGAGTGATGACTTCCAAGCCGTGCTCAACGGGCTGATCAGTGATGCGGCCGCGACCGGTGGCAGGGGATCATTCGGCCAACAGTCGACCGCCAGCGCGATCGCCCTTTTGCAGGTGAGGTTGCACGACCCCCTGGCCGCAGCGCTGACGCTCCAAACGGTTATCTCGGGTGACGAGCCGTTGCAGACGGCAGCGCTGTACTTCGTCCGCGCGGAGCTGGCGGAAGAAACTGGCGATGTGCCGCAGGCAGCCGCGGAGGTGGACGCATACGATGCGGCCTTTCAGGATCCAGCCAAGCGAGTGGTCGTCGCCGCACGCTTCAGCATGCTGGGCGGGGTAGATAACGCCGCATGTCAGATCGCGCTCATCGAGGAGGCCGCGGGGCGCCCGGATAGGGCGGACGCGATTCTCTCCGACCCCGCCGCCGCGCACTTCGTAGACTGCCACCGCTTCCGTGGCGACATCCTCGACCACCGCGGCGACTGGGTCGGTGCGCAGCAGGCTTACGCCGCAGCGGTCGCCTTGGCCCCTGACCTACCGGCTGGCTACTACTCCTGGGGCGTCGCGCTCGCCCGCCACGGCGATCTCGCGGACGCCATCACGAAGCTGCAAGCGGCCCACCAGCGCGGCCCGCACTGGGCCGACCCGCTCAAGGCCTGGGGGGATGTGCTCATCAAACAAGGTCATTGGAGCGACGCCCTCGCCAAGTACGACGAGGCGCTGAAGTACGCGCCGCACTGGGCGGCGCTGAAGCAGGCTCGCGACGCCGTCGTGCGCGTCGGGAAGTAGGGCGCCATGGCGGACGATTTGCTGGGGGGAGTCCTCGGGAGCGAAATCGAGCAGCCCGAGACCGAAGCGCCCCAGGCGCTCGCCGGCGCGGAGGCGTTCGCCGCCGCCGTCGCTGCCATCGCCTCGCGCCAGGATCCCGGCGTCGCCCGCAAGACCGAAGCGTTCCTGGACGAGCAGACACGGCTCCTCGAGACTCAGCGCCGCCATCTGGAAGACGAGCACGCCTTCCGGCTGAACCAGCTGCGCCTGACCGTCGCAGCGGCGAAGCGCAAGCGCTACGCCGATCATGTCCGCAACTGCCTCTACACCGCCATCGCGTTGCTCGTTCTGGGTGTGCTCGTCGCGGCCGTCCGCATGACCGTCGAGGCGATGAGCGATCACAGCCTCGTCGTGGAGGACTTCACGGTGCCGTCGGACTTCGCAGCGCGCGGCATCACCAGCCAGTCGCTCGCCGAGGATCTGGCGAGCCGCGTCGCGACCATCCGCGCCACGGCGAACCAGCATTCCGCCAGTTACTCGAGCGATGTCCGCGCCGATCAGGCCGCCGCCTTGAAAGTGCAAATTCCGGAGACCGGCGTCTCCATCGACGAGCTCGAGCACTTCCTCCACCGCTGGCTCGGCCACGAGACGGCGGTGAACGGAGAGCTGCGCGAAGGGCCGGACGGGCAACTCTCCATCGTCCTGCATATCGGCGCTGCCGATCCGATCGTCGTGCAGGGATCGAGCGCCGATCTCGATCCTCTGCTGCAGGCGGCCGCCGAGAAGGTGTTCGCGATTTTCGATCCCGTCAATGACGTGATTTATCTGGAAGTCACGGGCCGCGAGGTCGAGGGGCACGACGCGGCCGTGCGCTACGCGCAGACGACGAGCGTGGCAATGCCCACGCGAGATCGGGCCGACGCCTATGCCTTGTTGGCCAACGGGGATCCCGACCTGCACCGCGCGCTCTCGGAAGCCCGGGTCGCGGTGAACATCGATCCGCACGTGCTGATCGCCTGGGCGGAGGCAGCGGGGATCAGCTCCGGTCTGGGCCATGACGAGGATGCCATCGATTTCGCTCGTAAGGGACTCGAAACGAAGAAGCGAGACCAGCCCGCCGAGCAAATGGATAACTATCCCCGACTCATGACCGCGCTGCAGGGACTCATTGATCGCGCCGCGGGCGACTTCGTGGCACTCCGGAGGGATGAGCAAGACCTCGACCGCTCCCCGCGGAGTGGGCTCGCCGATTCGTATGCAGGCAGTGCCGAGGTGGCCGCGCTGTTGCACGATGAAGCGCGCGGTGAGCAGGATCTTACCCGCGCGCTCGCGGCTGGGTCGGTAGACGCCAATGTGCTGCAGGCGCGCTGGGCTCTCAGCTCCGGCGCACGCAACTGGATCCAGGCGCTCGCCGCCGCGAAGGCCTTGGTCGCTGGCATGCAGGCGCAGCAATCGGCGCTGCCGAGCCGCGAGTCCTCCGCATTCGCTGCCCGCTTCGAGCTCCAGAGCGAGACCGAGTACAGTCCCTTGCTCGCGTACGCCGAGGCGATGGTGGGCGACACCGCATCTGCCACGGCGCTCATCTCTCAAACGCCGACCGACTGCTATCTCTGCGTCCGCACTCGCGCCAAG